>JBPYDQ010000505.1:0-3320 GCA_051986135.1 Terriglobales bacterium
TGCACGCGATCGGGAATGCTCACAAGCTTAGCGTGGTGTCCTTCGGCCTTTTCGGCGATCAAGGCGTGTTTAGAAGCGAGGCAACCGGCGCCGCACAAGTCGTGGCGGGCCGTTTCGGGGGCGGTCCGATCAACGTGCAATCCAATTCGAAAAAAGGCGGAGGCGCAACGATCGAAGGCCTGGCGAGGGCACTGCAAGCGGCGGCCACCGGGATAGATGCCGAGAACGACGTTCTGTTTTTGATTCTCACCTCACATGGTTCCCGCACCGGCCTTGCAGTCAAAGCGGGACGACTCACTCAACTGCTCACGCCGACTAATCTCGCCAACATGCTGGCGTTGACGGGCGTGCGACACAAGGTGGTGATCATCTCGGCCTGTTATTCAGGAGTCTTTATCCCTCGTCTCGCGAACCCCAATGTTCTGGTAATCACCGCAGCTGATGCCGTCCATCCGTCGTTCGGTTGCCGGGACAAGGCCAAGTGGACCTATTTCGGCGACGCTTTTTTCAACGTCGCGCTCCGACAGGCTAAAAGTCTAAAGGATGCCTTTGTTGTTGCGCGGGCGCTTATCAAAAAGCACGAGTTGCGCGAGCACTTCGAGCCTTCTCATCCACTAATGGCAGGTGGTGCAAATGTGCAGCCGTTGCTTATAGCGTATCCTTGAGCGACTAGTGGCCGCGGCATCACACCCTGGAGACTCCACCAATATAGGGTTTAATTTTGTCGATCAGGGCAGCGATTTTTATTCGATTCACACTGTGAATGGGACGCAAGACCTCTGCTTGAACATATCCAGCGCAGTGGAGCTGCAGCGGCGCTTCCCTGTCTAACAATGAGCTATTCAAGCTGGCTGATCTGGGCGGAGGCCACCAGCAGATTCGCGTCAAGAACGGCGGGCTTTGTCTTGAAGACCCGGGGAGAGGAGGCACCATCCGCCAGGATTGCAGTTGGTCTCCCAATCAAACCTTCACCTCAACCAAATAGACCCGGTGAATCGCGCCGCGATACGATGTCATCTTAAGCGACAAGTAGGAAATAGACTAGGCGACACTTGGCCTGAGCCAAGAGGGCAAATCAGGATATAGCCCACATCATGTGCACGAAGATGTTTCGACGATTTCTGGTGACCGGTGCCTTGGCTGCCTGGCTGCCGGCGTATGTGGCGACCGCAAGCAAGGCGGCGCCGCAAACGGCAATGGTCTCGGCAGATTCGGATATTGCCATGATCAAAGGCCGGCTAAAGGCAAGGTACGTCGGCAAGGATTTTTCCAAGGCTAGCGAGTATCTTGCAACAGAGACTGTTCAGGGAACTTGGCCCGACATCAACTACGCCGATCGCTCCATCAACTGGGACCCTCAGAAGCATTTGGATCGGCTGGCACAAATGGTGATCGCCTACGAGAATCAGAAGAGCCCGAATTTTCACTCGGCCAAAATGCTCCAGGGGATCACGAAAGGGCTGACCTACTGGTATACCAACAAGCCCGTGTCTGATAGCTGGTGGTCCAACGATATCGGTCAGCAACTGCCGCTCGAGACCATACTGGTCCTTATGGACGGTGATCTGTCCCCGGACATGATCCGAACCGGCGCTGCGTTCTTCTTGGACCCGAGCCAGGCACCCGCTACCGGGCAAAACCTTGTGTGGTTCGCGGGAGAAGAATTGGTGCGAGGGGTACTAAGAGACGATGCCGGCGACGTCCAAACTGCAGTGCGCCGGCTTCAGAGCGTATACGCGATCACAACCGCCGAAGGCATTCAGCCCGATCACAGCTTTCGTATGCATGGACCCCAGCTCTACGTTGGCGGTTACGGCGAGGCGTTCCTCCAGGACGGCCTCACTTATGCAAGGCTTCTTGACGGGACTCGCTTTGCTTTTGCGCCGGACAAGATCGGCATTCTCGCTGACTATCTCCTCGACGGTTCTCGCTATATGGTTCGAGGGCCCATGCTGGACTATGGAGCGATTGGCAGAGACATTGCGCGTTCGGGGGGAGGAAAGGAAGCTCTCGGTCTGATCTCCGTCTGCGACCAGTTATCCATTTTACGTCCGGACAAGAAGCCCGACTGCGACGCGTTGAAAGCGCATATCCAGGGCTCGGGCGCGCCTTACAGTTTCCTGGGGCACAAGCATTTCTGGAATTCCGACTTTACGGTGCATCAGCGGAGTAATTATTACACCTCAGTCAAGCTGTCTTCCGCTCGCACCTACGGGACGGAGAAGGTAAATAACGAGAACCTTAAGGGCTATTGGATCCCGTTCGGCACAAATTACACGGTTCGCAGGGGAGACGAGTACGAGGGAATATTTCCGGTATGGGACTGGGCTCATCTTCCCGGCGTGACCTGTCCTGCGGAAATACCTGCGTTCGTGGCGCATGTCGAACAGCGGGGCCTGTTCGCCGGGGGTGCGTCGGATGGAAAGTATGGTGTTTCCGCGATGAAACTCGATGTCCAAGACGCGCCATCCATCCATGCTTACAAGGCCTGGTTTTTCTTCGACGACGAATTTGTCGCGCTTGGGGCGGGAATCTCCTCGTCGGACAATGTGCCGGTAAACACGACCCTCAACCAGACTCTGCTGCACGGAACGGCCATGGCCGATAACAAAGCCATCGCTTCCGGCCAGCAAGTGCTGAATGGGGTCTCCTGGGTGCTACATGACGGGGTGGGCTATGTTTTCCCCAAGAAGGCCCATGTAGTTGTGAGGACAGGACCGCGCTCCGGAAGTTGGTCTACGATCAATGCGCTAGAATCGAATGCGCCGGTGACCAAGGACGTGTTTGCCCTCTGGGTCAATCACGGAACACGGCCCGCTAATGCAAGCTATCAATATATCGTTGTACCCGATGTCGACAGCAAACGCCTCGCAGAATATGTGGGAACGATTCCTGTACAAATCCTGGCTAACACGGCGGAGGTACAAGCCGTGAGGCACGAACTCCTTGGGATTACGGGTATCGTGTTCTATTCCCCTGGACAAGTATCGTTGCGAAAAGGCTTGACCGTCAGCGCTGATCAACCTTGCATGGTTCTTCTCGAAGAGAGTGCTGACGCGGTGAAGATGGCTGTATCAACCCCGCGGGGCCCGCTTCGAGTACACATATCCCTTTCACTTCCACGAGGAATCAAAACCACCACCTTCGATCTTCGCGGCGGACCCGCCCAGGGCGAGAGACAAATTAAGAATGTGAAGCTCCAGTAGTATTCCAACCATGTCGCCCCGAAAAAGTTTGTGGGTCCTCGAAGCAACGAGGCAACGAGAACCTGCTTGGGCTCCTCCGAGAAAATTAGACCAGTCTGAGTGAGAGAATCCGGC
>JBPYDQ010000506.1:0-2874 GCA_051986135.1 Terriglobales bacterium
AGGGCCAGTGAATCCGACCGATTGCACGGGGAGTTCGCGCGGCAAACAGGCGCGCCTTTTGCGCTGTTTCGCACGCCCCTGCTCGCGCCAAGTGGGCTGCCTTGCAACCCTCCTCCCTGGGGGACCGTAGAGGCGGTGGATTTGTTTACTGGCAAGAAAGTTTGGGACGTGCCGCTCGGAAGCTATCTGCCCGGGATCAACACGGGTACGATCAACTTGGGTGGGCCAATCGTGACGGCAGGCGGACTGGTGTTCACCGCAGCCGCCATGGACAACTATCTCCGCGCGTTCGATTCGGAGACAGGAAAGGAACTCTGGAAGTTCGAGCTGCCAGCGGGCGGTCAGGCCACGCCGATGACCTACACTTTGGACGGTAGGCAATTTCTTGTGATCTCGGCTGGCGGACACGGGAAATTGGGAACGAAGCAGGGCGACTACGTGGTGGCGTTCACGCTGCCGTGATGTTTCCGTCTGCCCCGGTTCATTCCAGACGCTTCGGGGACATCCACGAACGGACGATGGAGGCGGAAAATGAACGTGCGGACCCTTACCGGGTTTTGCGTGATGTTGACTTGCTCGTTGGGGCCATTCCTGCGAGGACAGGAGAGCGCTCCGAAGCCCGAGACGCCGATAGAGAAATGGACTGGCAAGACTGCGATGTTGATCGGGGCCCACGCGGATGATGACGCGCTCTGCCACGGCACACTGGCGATGTTACAGGCCCACGGCAACCAGGTGTATATCGTCACGCTAACCACGGGAAACGTCGGCACGCAGGATCCGAACCTTTCGCGCACACAATTGGCGGAGATTCGCCGCAAGGAAGAATTAGCGGCATTGGCAGAACTAGGCATTCCGGGCCAGCATTACATCAACCTCGGCTACGACGATGGGATGCTGGAATTCGAGGACCGGAAGGCTGTCGTAGAGAATCTGGTGCGCCTGATTCGCAAATACCGGCCTGATGTCTTGTTTGCCTGGGACCCTGGAAAAAACTATCAGCGCTGGCACAAATCCGACCACCGGGCCGCTTCCTATCTGGCGGCGGACGCGGCGCGCGCGGCCATGTGGCGGCTGCTTTTCGAAGGGCAGATCACACAAGAGGGATTGCATGAATACATGATCCCCGAGTATTTGTTCTACAACGACTACGACCATGGCGACGAAAACGTCTGGGTGGACATCAGCGACTACGTCGACAAGAAAGTGAACGCAGATGCCAAATACACGAGCCAGTACGGGCCCGGATGGAAGCACTACAATCCGCATCCGAGCGAGGCGGAGATTGAGGCGATGAAAGCTGACGCGAGAAGCAAGATCATGAGAAGGGAGAGAGAGGGCAAACCCGTCGAAGGATTTCGATATTACCGAGGCCTGCCTGACGCCATCGGCAAGTAAAACTCAACGCGCGAGTGTCGAATTCCAGGAACGACTCAAGCCTGGGCCGCCTTCTTTGTCGCGGCAGAGTCGTAGCTTTCTCCGTAAATGGCGGGAACCTGGCCGCCCATCGCCCTCAGATAAGTGGAAAGCTGGCCGCGGTGATGGATGGTGTGATGGAGCGAAAAGCGAAAATAGGCAACAGCGGGGAGTTGGAACATGCCTCGGAAATCGATGATGCGAGTCAACTGCTCGCCGGATAGTCTCGTGAACTGATCAAAAGTTTTGGAAAAGGACTCCCCATACCACTGGCCGATTTGCGCCGGTGTGCGCACGTCGTCGGGACGATGAATGGGCGCGAAGTCGAACGCGCCGGAAACGATGCCGGAATAGAAGCGATGTTCGGCAGCGACGATGTGCCAGGCCAGTTCCATAGCGCTTCTTGAATTAGGGTCAGGGCGGTAGTCCGGGCTGGTGGCGGGAATGGCTTCGATCACCGAGCGTGTGACCCTATGCTCGTTCTTGACGGAAGGTAGCGTGAAATCCAGCAGGAAGGATGCCTGCTGCGGAGCGATGGGATTCATAGGCTGCTCCTCTCGGGGAGAGAGTCTACCGCGATTGGTCAGATGCTCAAAGGCTCAAAAAAGGTATGAGACAACAAGAATCGGGAATCTGCGACCGCGCCACCTAAAAGAAGCGGGTACGGACGCGGTCCGGAAGATTGTAGAGGTCGACCACGGTAAGAAAGTCGATGGTCTTGAATTCCCGATCGATAGCCGGCGGACCGCAGATCTTGCCAGAGATGTCCAGATAGGCGCGGAATAGACGTGGTGGCCGCTTCACTTCGACGGCCTCACCTGTCGACTGGCAGGCGTATCCGGGCTGCGGTTCGGTGCGAAGAGCCGGCTCGACAAGGTGCTTTTGCTTGAGCGATTCGTACATCGCGGCCCCGTAGTTTTCATCCTGGGAAGAAATCGAGCTGCAGCCGATAAGATAGCGCGAATCGTGGCGCGTGGAGTAAACGGCAATGCCTTTCCAGAGGGCGTGAAGAACCATGATGTTGCGGTAGTCCTCGTGGACGCACGCGCGGCCGAGTTCAAGCATCTGCTTGCGGACGGGTTCGTAGATTGAGAAATCGAAAAGCTGATTGCCGTAGTACCCGAGATTGCGCTGCGCGGTCTCTCCCGTCTGGAGTCGATAGGTGCCCACGAGCTTGCCCGATTCCAGATCGCGAACCATCAGGTGGTCGCAGAACGAGTCAAACGGATCGATATCTAGGCCGGAACGGTCGGAAGTAGAGAGACCCTCGTGCAGTTCGAGATTGAAAACCATGTAACGAAGGCGCTGACATTCCAGCAAACTTTCAGGGGATTGGGCAAGAGTGACACGAAAGAGTGAAGTCGTCGCTAAGTGTGGGTCGGTCGTTACCGTTTTCACAGTTGACCTCTGGCTACAGCGAGTTTCGCGTGCAGCAGATTGCGGGAATGTTTCAACCAG
>JBPYDQ010000507.1:0-4960 GCA_051986135.1 Terriglobales bacterium
CTTAAGAAGTACAACGCCGAGATACACTGCCAAACAGCCATAGAAGGCGCATTGCAGCTCAGGAACGAACATGGCATTGATCCGGCACAGATCGCTCGAGTGGATGTGAGGACCTTCGAGGTAGCTCACAAGATCGTCGGTGGCGGCGAAGAAGGCAACAAAACGATCGTCCGCACAAAGGAAGAAGCCGATCACAGCCTGCCTTACGTGCTTGCGGTTGCGTTGCTTGATGGTCGAGTGATGCCGGAACAATACCGTCGCGAACGTATCCAGCGACGTGATGTCCAAAACTTACTGCGGAAGGTTGTCGTCCATCCCGATGATGGCTATTCTTCAAGGTTTCCCGGCGCGATGATGGCCGATGTCCGCGTCACCTTGAATAACGGAATTAGCTTTGAATGCGAGGTCGAAAATCTCGGGCCACCATCTTGGCAATGGGCGCAACAGAAGTTCGAGACGCTGGCAGGTCCTTTTATGTCTGCTCCACAACGAGCCGCCGTTATCGACGCTGTATCGAACATTGAGCATTTGCGTGTCGCACAGCTCATGAGCCTGCTCGCGACCATCAACTCACCCGGGCGAGAGACACCGCAGGCGGCAGCATAGGAGTGGATGAACCGATGCAAGAGCAGCGCGGCTCCGCATTCCTGAAAACCAATGCGCGCCAGCCTAAGCCCCGCACGCAAGGCGTCACAGAGATTCGGGGGCCATATTACTCGCCGCTCGGCCGGAACTACTTGCAAGACATCTTCGAGACGATGGAGCCTTACATTGATGCCTTGAAATTCGCAGGGGGCTCGTTCACGCTGATGCCGCGTAGCGCCGTCCGGGGAATTATTGAGCTCTGCCACCGGCACGACGTTTTGGTCTCAACAGGCGGATTCATTGAATACGTGCTGACACAAGGGCCGGATGCTGTTGCCAACTATGTTCGCGAATGCAAGGAACTGGGCTTCGACATCATCGAGGTATCGAGCGGATTCATTACCCTTCCAGCTGACGATTGGCTCCGTCTGATCGAGCGCGTCCAGAAGGCGGGCCTGAAGGCGAAGCCGGAAGTTGGGATTCAGTTCGGAGCGGGTGGGGCGACCCGAGTGGAAGAACTCGAAAGCGAGGGCACCCGCGATCCGGAATGGCCGATCCAACTTGCCCGACGATTCCTGGACGCTGGCGCATATATGGTGATGATCGAAAGCGAGGGGATCACGGAGAATGTCAAGACTTGGCGTACGGACGTGCCTGCTCGCATCGCAAATGCCCTTGGCCTGGACAAGGTGATGTTTGAGGCGGCGGATCCGGAAGTCTTTGCTTGGTACATCAAGAACTACGGCCCCGAAGTCAACCTATTTGTAGATCACAGCCAGATCGTACAACTGGAATGCCTGCGTGCTGGCATTTGGGGCACCGCAGGATTGTGGGGCCGTGTGGTCACCTACAAAGAATGAGGTATCGAAGCCCTTGGCTCACTGCAGATTCTCATCTAATCCTCCGTAACGGGATTCATGGGGATTCGCCAAAATCAGCCTCTGCTGCTCGATCCGTACGAACTCACAATGGCTTTCGCCTATTTTGAGAACGGCGTTTAATGACAGGGCACACCATGACAACAGCCAGTCCGTACCGCGAATCTTACTCAGGAGGCCTGAAGTCGTGCCAGCCTTGCGGTTCGGATAGTCAGCTCGCGTGTCTTTATATACTGCGGACGGAGTTAGCACTCCAACTAGGCGCCACTGACTTTGAAGTGCTCGCCGCCATGTGGGGAACATTATTAGAGGGGGCTGAATTGATGGGTACTCACGCGAAGGTTGGCCAGAAAGCCGCGTAGGGTTTAGCAATTCTTATGAACGCCAAACTCATGCCTCAACCCGCACCGAGTTCTGATGAAATTGGGGAGTGGATCGAAGCCTTCGACGAGTTATTGGCCGCCGAAGGACCGCAAGGTGCCGCCACCCTGCTCGCAGTTGTCTCCAAGCATGCGACCGAGGCCGGTGTGCATCTACCGGTCCAAATGAATACTCCTTACGTGAACACAATCCCGGCTTCGGAAGAGGAGCCCTATCCCGGCGATCTTGCCCTGGAGCGCCGGATCAATGCGTTCGTCCGCTGGAATGCCATGGCAATGGTGCATTGCCAGAACAAAAAAGACCCCGGCATTGGCGGCCACATTTCAACCTACTCGTCTGCCGTGACGCTGTTTGAGGTTGGCTTTAACCACTTTTTTCGCGCCTGTTACGGCGATCAGCCGGGAGACTTTGTCTACTTACAGGGACATGCAGCTCCGGGTGTGTACGCACGTGCCTTTCTGGAAGGCAGATTCACGGAAGAGCACCTGCGGAATTTTCGGCACGAGCTGCGCGGGACTCCCGGCCTCTCCTCCTATCCGCACCCATGGCTAATGCCGAAATTCTGGCAATTTCCTTCGGTTTCGATGGGACTGGCACCCATCCATGCTATCTATCAGGCCCGCTTCATGCGATATCTGGAAAGCCGCAATCTCATCCCGAAGGCGCCGCGCAAGGTGTGGGCGCTCGTCGGTGACGGTGAGATGGATGAACCCGAATCCATGGGCTCACTCACGCTGGCCTCGCGCGAGAAGCTCGACAACTTGATCTTTGTGGTGAACTGCAACCTCCAGCGCCTCGATGGCCCGGTGCGCGGCAACGGAAACCTCATCGACGAACTCGAATCCGCCTTCGGTGGTGCCGGCTGGAACGTTATCAAGGTGATCTGGGGATGTGAATGGGATGCCTTGCTCGCACGCGATACTTCAGGCCTCCTGGCAAAGCGCATGGGCGAGGTCGTTGATGGCGAGCGGCAAAGCTACGCCGTCAAAGGCGGTGCGTACATTCGGAAGGCTTTCTTCGGCAAATATGCCGAACTCCTGCCCTTGATTTCCGACATCAGCGATGATGCTCTCGCGCGCATGCGCCTCGGTGGTCACGATCCGCTGAAGGTGTTCAATGCATATAAGCGAGCAATCGAACATCGCGGTTCCCCGACCGTCATTCTGGCACGCACGGTTAAGGGGTTCGGCGTGGGCTCCGCGGAAGCCCGCAATGCAACGCACCAGGAGAAGAAACTCACGGACAAGGATCTCGCCGCTTTCCGCGCACGTTTCCAGATTCCGATCCCCGAGCAGGCCGCGCACGACGGCACGCCGTTCCGGCCAGCGGATGACAGCCCGGAGATCAGATATATGCAGGAGCGCAGGCGCCGGTTAGGCGGTTATTTGCCCTCACGGGAGCTTCGCCCATTTCAATTCGAAGCTCCACCGCTGGAGGATTTTGCCGAATGGCTCGCTGGCTCCAAAGACAGGCCGGTTTCGACGACGATGGGGTTCGTCACCATGTTGCGACACCTGCTGAAAGACCAAAGGATCGGCAAGTTCATCGTGCCGATCATTCCGGACGAAGCGCGAACCTTTGGAATGGAGCCCATCATCCGTCAGGTCGGCATTTATGCCAGCGGCGGGCAAAAGTATGAGCCCTACGACAAGCGCATGCTCCTGTATTACCGGGAGGAGAAGGATGGTCAAATGCTGGAAGAAGGCATCACGGAAGCAGGTTCCATGGGCTCGTTCATGGCTGCAGGGACAGCGTATGCGAATTACGGCATCCCGGTGATCCTGTTCTTCACTTTCTATTCCATCTTCGGATTCCAGCGCGTCGGCGATCTGATTTGGGCTTTCGGCGACGCACGCGGTAAGGGCTTCCTGTTGGGGGCTACTGCTGGAAGAACTACCCTTATGGGGGAAGGCTTACAGCACCAGGACGGGCACAGCCATGTGCTGGCAAGCACGGTTCCGACATGCGCCAACTACGATCCTGCCTTCTTGTATGAGATTGCCGTTATCATCCAGGACGGATTGCGACGCATGTATCAGGAGAAGGAAGACCTCTTTTACTACATTACGCTTTACAACGAACCGTATCCGATGCCGCAGATGCCGGAAGGCTGTCGCGACGGCGTGCTCCGTGGGATTTACGGCTACAGAGCCGCTTCCGATGGCAAGGCCATCGTTCAGCTATTCGGCAGTGGCCCGATACTGAACGAAGCTTTGCGCGCTCAGGAAATCCTTGCTGACAAGTACGGTGTGCCGGCTGACGTATGGAGCGTCACGAGCTATAACCAACTTTGCCGGGAGGCGCTCGCGAGCGAACGCTGGAATCGCCTGCATCCCGATGGGCCCGAGAGGCGGCCGTACATCCTGAAAGTCTTGGAGGGGGCTAAAGGACCAATCATCGCCGCCACGGATTTCATGAAGAACGCGCCGGGACAACTCGGGCCCTGGCTCGGCGACCGACTTGTTTGTCTTGGCACAGATGGCTTTGGCCGGAGCGACAATCGTGAATTCTTAAGGCGACACTTTGAAGTGGACGCAGAGTCCATCGTCGTGGCCGCACTTTCGCGCCTCGCTCGAGATTGCAAGTTCGATGTGGGCCGCGCTAAGCAAGCTTTGAAAGAGCTGGACGTTAACAGTGATGGGGTCGATCCCGCTGTGGCCTGACGCAACGCCACCTGCTTATCTCACCTTGAGTTCGGTAGGGTTACCCCACAGTACGTGCTCACGAAATGAATGTGTCAGCCTCGCAACCTGAGTTATTTATCCTACTGCTGCTCTGGTTCGCCAAAAGCTAAAGCCGCCGCAATGTGGATACGCCCCTCACGGTCGCCCGAGAGTCCGCGTTTTCAAGAACTTGTGAATTCGCCGCGAATTACCCGCGGGTAATCGACGCGAACACTGGAACTCTGTGAGGGTTACACGGCATTAACACGAATCAATTAGGGGCATTAGTGCGCGAATCGTCAGGCTGGGCTTTCAGCTTAAGTTCTAGTTCTTTGATTTGCTGTTGTAGCTGAACCAGCTCAAGTTCAGCTTCTTTCGCCGTTCGTCGGTCAGCACGCCAAGCCAAGACCACTGTAGAAATGGTTCCAACCGTTCCAATCACGCTGCCAAAGA
>JBPYDQ010000508.1:0-2991 GCA_051986135.1 Terriglobales bacterium
ACGCCAGCTATACGTACATCGCTGTACAAGAATGGGAAGCCATTTCGCACGCTCGCGCGGCAGAGATCCACCTTTCTCTCTCGCTTCCAGAAAACGTCTTGCTAACGGAATATGCAACAGGGCCCGCTGATGGGACCGGGTGCGCAAGAAAAACGATTCAAGAACCGTCGTTTTTAGCGAAAATCTCGTCATGTTGTGAAATCAACAGCTTACGAATAGTTCACCATAAGTGTTGATGCGCGATGCTGCAATCCGGTCTCGCCCTTGTCGCAGCACTCGTGCTCAAAGGCAAACGCCCGCGGCCCAAATGAAACCGGCTGGCCCGGCTTTTCTGGACCGCGCTCCGCCGCTGCTGGTTGCGGTGGGTGCCCTGTCCTGGTGCAGCCCGAGACTGCTGTCGGCTGGCATCGGACTGGACTGCGTCTCTATTGGCAGTGGAGGTCCCGCCCGCGCCGGTGGTCGGCCAGTTGCCCCAGCTCGGGTTCCTCGCCTCCGCACGAACCCTTGCTCGCTATCGGCGACGCCTCCCTGGCCGCGGCGATCCCGGGAAACGGTGGTAGACCTTTCTGCACAACCACCGTGAGGCCCTTCACGCAGCACCCCTCGGCAGCCTGGGTCGTACAACACCGCTAACTCGCTACCGCCAAGGTCATCAGCCCGCAGGCCCGCCGCTGGCTGAAGGCAAAACTCTTCCCGCATCTGCTCGGCAGCCGCCTTCATGTTGAGCTCGAGTGGTTTTGGGGTTCCAAATATCCTTACCCTGTCATGTTGCTGCAGCAAGTCTGCCTTACTCGCAGAACACCCGCACCTTCGTTGTGTTTTCGTCTTTGCCGTCAACATCGACAGTGAGATCTTCGAGATGGTCGATCAGTTCCTCGAGATTCTCCGGCTTGATCTGCGACAGCGTTAGCGGAATCCCATGGCTGGAGAGCGCGCTATCGAGTTGGTTGTGCGCCTGTTGCGGAATGAGCGCCGCAAGCCGAACTCCCGCCCTGAGAAGTTGCAGCGGCACGCGCACGTTGACTGTGGTCAGTCCCTTGTTCCCGGTCATCGACTCGTTAGCCTCAACCAGCACACGCAGGTACTTCGGGTGCGTCTTCGGCCCCGTGTTCTTTGCGCTGTTTGCGCCGGCCGCTGCCTGTGCACCTGCGCCGATGTTTGGCTCAGGATCAAGCGCCGCAAGCAGCCGCTCGGCCTCGTCAGCAGTGATTCTTCCAGCGGCGAGCATATCCAGAACCTGCTTCCTGTTCTCGTTCATAGCAATCCCTCCAGCCGCGTTAGCGGCGTCAGATCTGTGATTGGTCCCGTGTGACCGGCGAGAGCACTTGCGTGCGGCCTCGGCCAGCGGGGGAGCCTACGCGGTGAAGAAGTGTATAAGCGTCGGCCCAAGCGAATGCACGTTGAGTTGAGCCAGGCAGACAATCACCAGGCTGATAACTAGAATCCATTTTTGGATGACGCGGCGATCGGTGTTCATGAACGTACCCCTATAGAATGCGAACCAGGACGCGGTTGCCTTCGGTGGCGACCCGCACCTCGGTTCCAGGCAGGCTGCACAGCAGCGCCCAGAACGTGGCGATCGAGCGCCAGAAGGGGACTCCGGAGATCAGGCAGGCGATGATCAGCGCCAGCAGGATGAACGGCGCCAGCAGAATCGCCGGAATCCACAGCAGAAAGAGCGGCAGCCAGAGGCGGAAGCTCGGGCCATGGAAGCAATTCACATGGACGACGGCGATGTTCGGAGTCATCTCAACGCCTCCAGTTCCGCGATTGCCTCCTCGGCGGTGATTTCGCCGTTTTTCAAGCGTTCCAGCACCTCAGCGCGAGACGGCGAAGGGTTGGTGTCAATGAATTGCAGTTGTCCGGAGATCCGGTTGAGGCGCGCCTTGATGGTCGGGTAGCTGACCCCGAAAATCTGCTCCATCTCCTTGATCGATCCGTGGGAGCGCAGGAAGGCGGTAACGAACACCTGTTCCTCCAGGCTCAACCGGGCCAGTTCGGGCAGCGTGAACGAACCCTCAATCGCGATCCCCTTCGCTGGGATACTGACCCGCTTGATAATCAGCGGAGCACCTTGCGCCATGCGCAGCAGGTCTTGCCAGTCAGAAGCGTTATTCTTGGGATCTGATTCCATTAGGAGAATCATCATTTATAATTACTAAAGCAAGTGTAATTCAGTTTATTAATTTATACAAGCTATATTTTTAAGTTTGTTAATTCTTGAATCGCGAACGGCGCGCGGGGGTGTCTCTAGGCAAAATCGATCACCAAAATGGATCGCGGGGTGGGACGAAGGTCATGGTTAACCGCTGATCGGCCTATTGTGTTCGGGCCGAGCACCCGGAATCACCGTGGGCGGCGCTCAGAAGCATCTTTAACAGTGGTTCCGATCTTGGCCTCAGCTGGCACCGAAGTTATAACGAGTCGCAAACCGCGCCGACAAAATCAAAGTGCCCCATAGAGAAGCGCCCTGTAGAAGAGATGCACCAGGATTTGGCTGAATCTTCGCAACCTCGAAGGTCACCGAGTCTGTCAATTTCAGCCCTGTGGTGCGCAAAAGGTCCGCTCTCAGATCTTTCTGAGAAATCCTGTGTGCACCACGAAATATCGGCTTGAAAAGGGTGGCGGCATGACTCCGGTGAGGTCCTTGCGCAGGAGAGGGCATTTGCTCGCGGGGTTCGCCCTTTTTTCACCGCGGCGTAATCACACTGCAATCTACAGACTCTATAAGCCAACCTGCTCTTCCAAATCCGCGGGAGGAAGTAAATGCGGCGAACCTCCGCTATCGCGCTGTCTATCGCTTTAGTTTCGTGGACTTTGATTCTTCCGGCCACCTCGCGTGCCGACAATAGCGATCCCGCCGGCATGTTGGCGACGAAGACGCCGATCAAGCATATCGTAGTGATCTTCGACGAAAACAATTCATTCGACCACTACTTTGGAACTTACCCGAACGCAGTGCCGAACCTTGATGGCTCAACTTATTTTGGC
>JBPYDQ010000509.1:0-2945 GCA_051986135.1 Terriglobales bacterium
AAGTGCGCAGCTGTCGGAGTGCGGTGGCAGGCTCTCCGGAGAGCAGCTTCGCGCGCCGCATGTCGCGCAGCAGGACCGAAACACGCCGCTTTAGTGCACGCCTGCGGCCGGCGTTTTTATCGATCCGGACAACGGGATGACCGGCTGCGGCCAAACAAGTCACGATACTGGTACCCATTAGTCCGAGGCCGACGACACCGACCGGGACGGATTGCTCGTTCACGCTTTCAAAACTCCTTCGTGGGATGGCAACCGGCTGGGGTGGCGCGGGAGGTCGAGTCGGTCGAGGAGTGCGAGAATCCTCCCGTTGAGAAATGCGATCCTGTCCTCGGTGTGCCGATCCAACTGAAGAGTCAGCGGTCGGACAGCAGCGCTGGGGAGAATGCCGCGCGCCACTAGCAGTCGCTTTTCCGTGTGATGGAACAGCTCGATGTGTTGCAGGCTGAAGGAGATTTGGGGTAACGCCCCTTCATGAATCTGATAGGCGCCGACGAGATCGTTGTGGGTAGCCAGCTGAAACACCTTGGCCAGCACATCGGAAATGGCGAGGCCCGGCATGACCCCGCAGATGCCGGCCGGTATCAGGTCCAGCATGTACATGCCGCCCCAACCTTCGAGCACCCCGACTTCGCCACTGGTGGCATCCAATATGGCAACTACTTTCGATGACATCATCGGCTCCTCGAGCTTGATCCATCGAAAATGAGGATGAGCACGATGCAGGTCCGAAACGAACCCGGCCGTCACAGTTGGCCCCGAAGGGTTCACATCCTGGATCATCAAAGGAATGTCAATCGAAGAGAGGAGCCGGTCGAAGTAACCCTTGAGGTCGGGTTCTCCAAACGCGAACATCCTTGGTACGGCAGCGGCAACCGCTGAGGCCCCAATCCGCTCGACCTCGCGCGCGGTCTCTACAGCTTGGGGCAGGGAGACGAAATTAACCTGCGCGAGAACCGGGAGTCGGCCCGCGGCCTGCCGCACCGCCTCCGCCACCAGTTGCAATCTCTCGGATTCGCGCAGCTTATAGAACTCACTGGCGTAAGCGGGCAAGCAAATGGCGCAGGCACCTGATGCGCAGGCAAAATCCACCAAGCGCCGCAACGAAGCCCAGTCGATCTGTTCTTCGATGGTAAAAGGTGTTGGGACAATCGGCACAATGCCGTTTATATGAAGCGCGTTCGTTTCTGACATGCCTGCACCTATGCCTCAGAAGCCAAGTCACGCATGCGTTTTCGCTCCTCGTAGACCGTGACCAACAACGTTCCGGCAAGTACCAGGAGCCCGCCGAACACCAATTGTGAAGTGACCCTTTCTCTCACCACAACGGTTGAGAGCAGGACCCCGAACACTGGTAGCAAATAAAGAGACAACGACGCTTGGGTCACGTCAATTCTCTCAATCACCCAGAAATATAGCAACATCGATAGGCTCAGGCTGAATATGGCAATCGCCAGCAGGCTGAACCAGACGCCGGCACCCAGAGACACAAACGCCTCGATGAGGGGGCGTTCGAATAAGAGCATCATCACGGCCAGTCCGACATCGGTCACGAGAAAGCTATAAACCAGAAGCTCGATTGGATTAAGAGTTTCGAGCAACTTTTTGCTGTACGTATTGTAGAACGCACTGCCGAGGCAGCTCATGAGAATCCGGAGATTCCCCAATAAATATGTGCCCCGGAAGATCGCTACGGATTTCCAATCAATGTTGGAGACCATGAGCACGCCGGCAATCGCGAGGGCGAAAGAGAGCCAGCGCACCACGGTCATTTTTTCGCCGAGCAGTACAACCGCCATAACGGCGGTGAATACTGGAACGGTCAAGGTCAGCACCGCTGCGTTGCTGGCAAGGGATTGCTTCACTCCCCAGGCGAGGCCGAGCTGCGCCGGAATGATTCCCAGTGTGGAAGCCAGAACAAGGTCCCGCCAAACAGCCGGCGTAAACTGGGGGCCCGGCTTCCTGGCGCGGCTTACACGGAGGAGCGGCGCCACCAGAATCGTTGAAAGTGCTAGGGGAATCAAGGCTACCGCAATGGGTCCCAGTCGCGCCGTCGCGATCTTGGCCCCCGAGAACTGAAAGGCCCACATCAGATTTACCAGCACCAAAACCAGAAAGCACTGAACGGGAGCGCGCTGATGTACATCGCGGAGCACTGCATCCGGTTCGGCCATGTGTTCCCTCTCCGTGGACCTCTTAGGTGTGGAGTTAATCGATCGACAGCATCGTATCGCCATCCTTCAATCCGTGCAGGACTTCCCACATTCGATCCTGCGGGTCGCGATGAAAACACATTACAGCTCGAAGGGAAGATTCGGGTCGTGTTGAAAGGACTTATTTTTAGTGTGCGTCCCAGCCCTTCGCCTACGAGCTTCGTGCAAGAAGGCCGCGCCCTGAAGCGTAGCTCCCCGCCCTTGCATCGGCGGCCTTCATACCGGGCACCGCCGCTACAACCGAAGGCGATCTCGGCGGTTTGGGCCCATCGGCTGGCACGCGATTTTCCGCAGTACTACGCGGGCGGCGGCAATCAAGGCGAACACGGCAGGAGTCCCCGGCAAGTAGATCCGGCTACCGTCGTTTTCGATCGCATAGCGGACGTAGATCCGCCCGTCCTTCTAGTAGATGTCCTCCAGAACGACTACGATTTTTGGCCGGTTTTTGGCGGTGCCGATCACCTTCACCGGCGTGCTTTCCAGGAGCATCGCCGCCGGCACCTTCGGCGGCCCGGGTAGCCAGGGCGGTGCTTCGACGTTGGCCCACTTCGGCTGGGTTTCCACAGGATCCTCGTCGATTGCGAAATGCATCTCATCCACCGATCCCGCCGGAACCAATTCATAGCTCTGGCGGCCCGATGCCGTCCAGATAAATAGGTTCGTTGCGGCGTCGGGTTCCAGAGGTTGCACGAAAACCTTGTTTTCGCGCCACTCGACCTTGAAATTCGAGCTGCC
>JBPYDQ010000510.1:0-3520 GCA_051986135.1 Terriglobales bacterium
GTCTCTGCCCGAATTATTACTGACAGGGAGACTGGCCGGTCGCGTGGATTCGGCTTCGTCGAACTTGGCCCCAGTGATGACGCGACCCGAGCCATTGGAGAATTTAACGGTTTGACCGTCGACGGTCGTGCGCTCATGGTTAATGAAGCGCGCCAAGAATCCGGCGGTGGAGGTGCCCATCGTGGCGGTGGACGCGGATTCTCTGGAGGACGCGGCGGACGGGGTGGTGGCGGTGGCCGCCGGGGCTATTAGTTGCTCCCTTGGTCCATGATTTTGGCTTGCACGTCTCGCGCCGACGCCGGAATTCGTAAATACAGGAGCGAGACTTGAGTGTGAAGGTAGTCGCCGCGATAAACGGCATGAACAAGCTCGGACATGATGCACATTTATACAAGCACGAGGGCAAAGTGTGGGTGGAGATTGACCAGTGTATGCTCGCCTCATTCGAAGAAATCGAAGAGCTAGTCGATGGCGTACATCCATTCGAAGAGGTAGCTGAACTTTTCAAGCAGAGGCATGCGGAGCTACTAGGGCGGCCCTAACGCCTGGAATTAGAAACAATCTTAGATAGCCGTTTCCAAAAATTGCGCAATGGCGGTAACTCCTGATTGGTCTATCCGGAAGTGATCCTGCGTCCCCCGGCCCGCGCAAATCGTGCCTAGGTGAGCTTCGACGGCGGTTCCAATGCAGATAGGTAACGAGTAGTCGCCCAGCATTTACCAAAACCTGCGGTGTCGGCCAAAGTTGTTATCGGTCAACACTACGGCGTTAGGGAGGACTAATCCTCGCTGAGGTTGCAAACGTGGCCTCAACTTCCGGTTTGCCCGTCACTCGGGCGCGCTCCCGCGAAAAGCAGAAACTCCTGACCCCTTTGCCGCGACGGCAAACAGGAGATAAACTTTGCGCACATTGCCAGTGTGTTGAATTTCCTTCGGCTAGGTGGGCTTAGATCGGAGGACCCATGACTACGAGGAGAGCCAAATGGGCTAGGGCAAGGGTGCTTCTCTTCATCTCCGTTGCAATGACTCTCGTCGCTCAGGAGACGTTTGCGCAGTTGCCGGAACAGGAGAAACATCCCAAGCCTTCGCCCGCTATCGTCGCAAGAAAACCCAACATCGTCCTGATGCTCATGGACAATCTTGGGTATGGTGAACTCGGGATCTATGGCGGTGGGATACTTCGTGGTGCGCCTACGCCACGCATCGATAAACTTGCGAGCGAAGGTACCCGACTATTGAATTTCAACGTGGAGGCTCAGTGCACTCCCTCGCGTTCGGCCCTGATGACTGGCCGGTTTCCGATTCGCTCGGGAACGTATCAGGTACCTCGAGGAGGCGTGGCCGAAGGGCTGACGACCTGGGAGATTACGCTGCCGCAGCTCTTGTCTGCGCAAGGCTATGCCAACGGGATTTGGGGCAAGTGGCACCTCGGCAGCTCCGAGGCGCGTCTCCCTACGAATCGAGGCTTCGACGAGTGGTACGGCATACCGCGCACCTACAGCGAAGTCTTTTGGCCTTCGCTGAATGACACCCATTCCCTTTGGCCTTCGGTCGGCACAAAACAAGGCTGGGACCCCCACATGGTTTCCGCTGAGCCCATTTATGAAGCACGCAAGGGGGAAAAGCCTCGGAAGGTGGGGGAGCTGGATTTGGATCGTCGGCGGACCATGGAAAAGGAAATTACGTCGCGGGCCATTGAATTCATAGAAAGAACCGCGCACAGCGGCAAACCGTTTTTTGCTTACGTATCGTTTTCACTCTTTCATATGCCAACATTGCCGCATCCCGAGTTCGCTGGCAGAACAGGAAACGGCGATTGGGCGGATTGCCTCGCCGAAATGGACTATCGTACGGGCCAGATCCTCGATGCGATTAAAGAAGCCGGCATCGAAGACAATACCATCGTCATCTTCACCAGTGACAACGGCCCGGAGGCTACTCACCCATGGGAAGGCGACGGCGGCCCCTGGAGGGGTACTTACTTCACAGCCATGGAGGCCTCGTTGCGGGCACCCTTCACCATTCGCTGGCCAGGCAAAGTTCCGGCGGGCCGCGTCAGCAATGAGATCGTTCACATCGTAGACCTGTTCACGACTCTTGCCCACATAGGCGGAGCCGAAATTCCGAAAGATCGCCCCATTGACGGCGTAGACCAGACGGATTTTTTCCTTGGCAAGCATGAAAACTCGAATCGCGAGGGATTCCCCGCTTATGTGGCCGACCGCTTACAAGCAGTAAAATGGCGGAATTGGAAAATGCATCTCATATGGCAAGTAAACATGTACGACGCGCCGCAGAGACTTCCACTCCCCAAAATCATTAACTTGCTGACCGACTTGAAGGAGGAGCGCGACGTCCTTATAGAAGATGGTTGGGTCACCTATCCGATGATGAAAATCATGAATGATTTCGAGGAAAGCTTGAAGAAATTCCCGCCGATCAAGATGGGCACACCCGACCCTTATCAGCCTTCGAACTAAACAAACGCCGCATCGATAGTTTGCGAGATAGCAGTTTTGGTCGAGCGTAGAAGGGCGAGCCGAGCTTCCTGGCGAATTGTCGGCCATCCGGAAGCGATCCTGCGTCCCACGGGCCCGCGCAAGATCGTGCCTAAGGTGAGCCTCGACAGGCGTTCCCAATGCGGATAGGTAACATTGAAACCTAGTTAGCGATCGTGTTTGTCTACCGCCTTCCCCATGTGCTCAACAGTCGTGGCCGACCCAATGTCCTGAAGATCGGGCATAGGTACCGCCGGAATGCCTATTCTGCGTAGCAGATCCTCGAAGCGCGGATCGCCTCGCAAGCCATCGCAGTCTGGTGCGTGACTGATAAAGACAAGCTCACTGACACGCGCACGATAAGCCTCTTCCAGCCAGTAAAGCGCGCGGTCGCGATCTCCCAAAACGGCGTAGATATATGGAAGTGCCGAGGCAAGGTTGGAGGGCCTGGCCTGGCTTTCGAGTTCTTCGGCGATCTTCCGAGCCTCCTCGCCGCGGCCCGCAATTGCGTAAACCTTTCCGAGGGCGCTTTTGCCTCGGATATCCGCAGCAGTGAGCGCATAGAACTTCTGAGCCTCTTCGATCGCCTCCTCATATCGGCCCAGCCGGGCAAGGAGCCCAGCACGCTGTGCCCGAGCTACAACGAACGCAGGATCGAGCTCAAGGGTCGTGCGGCACTGCTCCAACGCCTGCTCATACTGCCGGGCACCGCTGTAAGCTGCGATCGTGAACGCATTAATTGGGCTGGAAAGCGGGTCCAGCTCGATTGCCTTTGTCATCGCCAGAATGGATTCTTCACAACGGCCCATGGCCAGCAGCCAAATCCCGAGTGCAAAATGACTCGCAGGATCGTTTGGGCCAAGGTCCAGAGCCGTGCGGATTTCGATTTCAGCCGACCGCCAGTCCCAATCGTAGAAAAGATGTACGAGTCCAAGCCAAACGTGTGCGCTCACATCGGTTTGGTCAATCTCCAGCGCACGGAGTGCCGCCGCGCGTGATTGCGGAAAAGCATCCGCGGGTGCG
>JBPYDQ010000511.1:0-2032 GCA_051986135.1 Terriglobales bacterium
GGAAGGACAGCTCTTGCTGCTCGCGGCCTGTTCTGGCTGCTCGCGCAAGTGGCGGGCGGACGAGCAACATCGTTCGTGAGCCAGATCATACTTGCGCGTTTGTTATCACCGCAGGACTTCGGCACCATCGGTCTGACCTATACCGTCACCACGATCATCGGGTCGCTTACTGCTTCGGGTATCGAGAACGTTCTCCTCCAGAGAAGTCGCACCTTTCAGTTGTGGGCCTGGCCCGGCTTTTGGATCAACATGGCCCTTGCGTTGATCGGCACCGCTTTAGTCTTAGCCTTGGCTCCGTTTTTCGCCAGTCTTTACGGTGCACCTGAAATCGAGGGATTGGCCGCAGTGGCCGCCTTTGCAATGCCGTTTTCAGCTCTATCACTGATTCCGATGACGGCGATACGCGCCGGCTTGAACTTCCGGCTATTAGCGATGGTTGGTACGGCGGAGTTGATCGCAACTCAGCTTCTGACCATTGTGCTCGCATGGTATGGGATGGGGCCCTACAGCTTCGTTATCCCATTCCCTCTCATTGCAGCCGTCAAGGCAGCCTGGCTGTGGGCAATCGTGCGGCCCCATATGCGTCCGGCACGACCACGCCGTGCCTGGTGGTATCTCATTCGGAGCAGCCTCTGGATTTGGGTCTTTCGCCTGCTCGTTGCCCTAGTAAGCCAGGGGGACTACTTTGTGATCGGGCTGCTCGCCCCACGACAGGAAGTTGGATTCTATTTTTTTGCGTTCCGATTAGCGTTCCAGCCGCCCGAGGCGTTGGCCGCGAATTTGCAGGCCGTACTGTTCCCAGTGCTTGCGCAGTTGCGTTCTCGACCTGAAGAACAATACCACAAGGCACTTAAAAGTTCCGAATACCTTGCCGCCATAGTTTTTTTGTCGGATATCTGCAGGCCGCGCTGGCCTCCCCACTGCTGCATTTAATATTCCACGACCGGTGGAATGGATCGATCGTCCTGCTACAGGTACTCAGCCTGGCGGCTCCATTTGATTCCGTGCCTTGGATAGCCGGTGCGCTGCTCGAAGCAAGGGGCGAGTTTCGAACAAGACTCATCCGTCTTCTTGTCGCTTCTCCATGGTTTTTCATCCTGGTTGCGCTCGGTGCCTGGCTGGACAACGCGTTCGGAGTAGCTATTGGTGTGGGCGTCTACTACGCCATCTTCGGGCCATGGTATTCCTATTTAGCAATGCGTAGCGACAATATCGGTCTGTCCAGCATTATACGTATCTATATCTGGCCGATACTGTTATCGGGTTCGGCAGTATCAGCTGCCTGGGCAGTGACCCATTTTCTAAATCTTAGCAATGTTGCCGCCATACAGATTTTGTTGATTTCCGTGACGGCAACAGGACTCTACGCGAGCCTGTTACGGGCGTCTTTGCCCGGCACGTTTTTTGCCGTGAGAAATCACGTAACTTCGATATTCTTGAAGTCCGACTAAAGTGTGCTTGGCGGACTTCTGTTCTTGAGGCACTACAACTGTCGCTTAGAGGTAACGGAACCAGCAAACATTGGCGGAGCCACTACGACACGGATCCCTGATCCATGGGATCCGCGCTGTAGCGCGGTGATCTGGATGGGAAGGCGGCGACGATCAGGATCAGAGATCCGGCGTCGCGGTGGCAGCATGATTGTCGGGAGCGACCGAGGCGCAAGGTTTGTTTGTCGCGGCGCGTCAATCAGACATTGGCTCGATTGTCGCGCTGACCGGCGGGCGCCCGGGACCGCGTTTATGTTCGAGGGCGCCGCGGTGGTGATAGCTCTCGACGTTCATCTCGAAGATCATGGCGTGATGCACCAGACTGTCGATGACGGCGACGGTCATCGCCGGGTCAGGGAAGACCTCGCCCAACCGCCGAATGGCTGGTTGGCAGTGATGAGCAGCAAGCGCCGCTCATAGCGGGCAGGTGGCCCCTTCCTTTCGTGACGAAGGAGCAACGCCGAGGGTCTGTTTACCACCTAGCCGGCCATTCAATGGATGCGGGGGGAATTCTTGGCCGCCCCGAGACTGTATCCGGACTG
>JBPYDQ010000512.1:0-6634 GCA_051986135.1 Terriglobales bacterium
TGCTGGAACAAGGTTGAGCTCCGTTGACGCTGATTTAGCGCACGCACGAGTGTATTTTCTTCATGCAAGATCGGCCACGCACGTGAACTCTCCTCGGGCGATCACGTGGCGCTGGATTTTGGCAAACCATAACTCCACCTGATT
This sequence comes from Terriglobales bacterium, assembly GCA_051986135.1. Taxonomy (GTDB): domain Bacteria; phylum Acidobacteriota; class Terriglobia; order Terriglobales; family Acidobacteriaceae; genus Gp1-AA122. The sequence goes on from JBPYDQ010000512.1 coordinate 145, forward strand.
GAGCTAAGAAAAATAGCTCGGGCGTGAAGCGGAAACGCAGCTTCGGGTTCTCCGGTAGGAACGTCTGCACGGCTTTCGTCTTGCGGGCCGAAGGATTATCCAACACGATATGAATTTCGTCGCCCAGCGCGCTTTCTTCACCAAATCTCAGAGAAAAGCCAGGAATTCGGCGCTGGGGTTCCGTTCCGCCGCCTTAGACGGCCGACAGATGCTTACGTCGTTGGGACAGTATACTAGTTACCCTCTGCTGACTGCGACATAAACATAAGAAGGGAAGCCCTAAGTACTGGTTAATTTTGGCGATGAGTCTCTATCTCCAAGGCATTGGGCATTTTCATCCCTCAAACGTCATCGATAACACCTTCCTGGCGGATCTGGATATTGGGGTCGATGAAAATTGGATCCTGCGGCGGGTTGGAATCCGTTCACGGCGGACTGTGCTTTCCCTCGACTATATTCGTCAGACTTCCAACGCGAATCCCCGTGCTGCCGCCGAGGCCTCGCAATACAGTAATGCCCAGACCGCAGCGCTGGCCACTAAGCTGGCGTTAGAGCGCGCCAACCTGACCGCACAGAATATCGGCATGGTGATAGCTGGAGGTTGCTCCCCACAGTGGCAGATTCCAGCGGAGGCGTGTGTGATCGCTGCCGAGTTGGGCATCAACGCGCCGGCCTTTGATATCAACTCGGCATGCTCCTCATTCGCCGTTCAGATTAACCTCCTCGAGCAGATGGGCCAGAATCTGCCGGATTTCGTCCTGATCGTCAACCCGGAGAACAACACCCGGGTAGTTGATTATCGGGATCGGCGGAACGCTGTGCTATGGGGGGATGCTACCTCTGCCGCAATCGTTTCCAGCCGTGTGCCCTCCAAGGTTACCGTGGGGAGTTGCGGCATTCGTTCTGATCCAACTTTGTGGGCAAAGATTACGACTCCGTGCGGCGGTCATTTTGGACAAGACGGCGCGCCCGTTCAGGCCTTTGCAATTCGCACCATGACTGAGCTGGTCCACCAGACACGCCGCTCAGGAAGATTTTACGATTGCTACTTCGTCGGTCATCAAGCCAACTTGGTAGCTCTGAAATCGGTGTGCGCACGCAGTGGTATACCGGAAGAACGGCACCTTTACAACGTGGATGAATTCGGCAACTGTGGGGCTGCGGGGGCACCCAGCGTTCTCTCTCAGCGCTGGGACACATTCCAGCCTAACGACAATCTCTCAATGGCGCTTGTCGGTTCGGGTTTGACATGGTGCGCACTTCACTTCTTCTTCGGAGAAACCAATGGCTAGCGTCGAAAACAACGCTGATACGCTGCGGAGTCTCTTAGCGAGAACCATCGACCCTAAGCTGCTGCCGTCACAATTACGTGACGATTTGGAACTGCAGAATGATCTCAATGTGGATTCCGCCATGCTGGTCGATATAGTTCTTGATTTGGAGGAACAGTACTCAATTCAGGTGGCGGATCAAGAACTGGTCCGCCTACGCACAATAGGAGACCTTTTCAGGCTGATTTCGGCAGCAGGATTTTGACCTTCGTAACGGCAAGAGTTTCAGTTGGCCGGGCAGAAGCCAGAAAAGAGGAGGTAGGCGCCACGATGGCAGCAGCCCATTCCCATGAGCTTGTGAGACATCTTTCGGGACCCTCGGAACCAGCTTCCGAACAGGTACGGCGCTACATCGAAACACCCGTGGCCTTTTGGGAATCATGTGTCCGGGAGTACGGCCCCATCGTTCTTCTGGATTTCGGGTCGCTCGGTCCGGTCGTGCTCTTTGCCGATCCACAGGCAGTTAGAGACATCTTCCGTCTCAGTCCGGAGGCCTTCGAGTGCAGTTCCTACAACGAGCATTACCGCTATGTCATGGGTGATCTCTCGATCTTGCTGCAGGATGGAATGATGCACGGTCGCAGCCGGCGTTTGGTGGCGCCGATGTTCCGGCACGATGAATTGCTTTTGAGTGCAACGGCCATACGGGAAATCGTGCAGTCGAAGATTGAGGTTTGGCCTTCCTGTAGGCCATTTAATCCACGGCCTACCCTGCACGAGATCACCTTTCGGGTGATTGTCAAGCTGCTGCTGGGGGATTTGACATCGCAGTCCAGTGCTTTACTGCTGTTAGCGCACCGGCAAAGCGTTGCCTCACAGACCGGCTCTTGGGGACCCTGGCGAAACTTCTCGCGCTTGCAGCCCCAGATACGTGAGACCTTGGCCGCCGAGGTCCGCAAACGCCGCGCTCATCCCGAAACCCCGGGGTTTTTGACACGTCTAGCCCTCGCACAAGACGGCGACGGCGCTCCGCTGAGTGACGAACTGTGCGAAGATCACGTGCTTACGATGCTGGTTGCCGGTGTTGACACCACCGCCATTTCCCTGGCCTGGGCCTTGCACTGGCTGTGCCGCGAACCGGAAGTCCAGGCTAGATTGATCGCAGAGCTAACCGAGTTTTCCCCTCGAAGCGACAAGATGCTGTTGAGCGCCCCGTATTTGGACGCGCTGTACTGGGAGACTCTCAGGATGTACCCAATCGTGCCCACTCCCTCGGGCCGCAAGTTGACACAGGAGGTGACCATCTCTGGGCTAACATTCCGCCGAGGGACTACATTGGTGCCGTGCTCATACTTAGTGCACCGCCGCGAGGACATCTATCCAGAAAGCCACCGCTTCCGTCCGGAACGTTTCCTGGGCCGCCGCTTCGAGGCTTATGAATATTTCCCGTTCGGCGGCGGAGTGCGAAGCTGTGTTGGCGAACACCTGGCACAACTGGAATTTAAGATCGCCATCCAAGCCATTCTGAAGAGGTGGGATCTGAAGATCATCGCGAGCCCGCCGTTGACACCGGTGCGTCACGGTACTTTATTGGCTCCGCCCGACGACTCCACGGTGCTGGTACTGCCGCGTCGAACAGCCTGAGAACATGCGCGATCAATCTACGCAAAACCTGACCGAATTGCTATCCCGCCGAGCTTTGGAAGATGGCGAACGCTTAGCCTACGCCTTTCTAGCCGACGATGTGACCGTAGAGGATCGTCTCACGTTTGCCGACCTGGAATCCTCAGCCCGAGCGATTGCCGGGCATCTACTGCAGCGCGTTGGTCCCGGCGAATGCGTTCTGCTCATGTACGACGCGGGACTGGACTTCGTCAGCGCGTTGTGGGGATGCTTTTACGCCGGTGTTGTAGCAGTGCCGCTCCCTGCTCTGGAGGCGAGCCGGATGAGGAGCGGCCGCCAGCGCCTCGAAGCGGTCGCCCTCGATTGCGGCGCCCGATTATTACTGGGAAATGCACGCTCCCTCTCTCTGCTGCAAGCTGGCCCTCAAGAACCGATTGGGATCCATAAGGCCAGTTGGATCGACACCCACGAATGGGCCCTTGTTGCCCAGCGTGCGGTCCTGCCGGCAACAGCGAAGGATGCCATGGCGTACATTCAGTATACGTCGGGTTCCACCAGGAGCCCACGGGGCGTCATCATCAGCCATACCAACCTGACCCATCAGTTAGGAGCCATGCAAGAAGCGCTCGGCTATGGCCCCGACAGCGTCTCAGTCTGTTGGATGCCGCACTTTCATGATTATGGGCTGGTCGAAGGCGTTTTGCTCCCGCTGTTCAACGGTACTCCCAGCTATTTAATGTCGCCATTCACGTTCCTGAAACGGCCTGCTACCTGGCTCAAAGCGATCGGAAGATATCGTGGTACACACACTCAGGCCTTCAACTACGCCTATCGTTATTGCGCGCGTCGCATTTCGCGGGCGAGGCGCGAGGGACTCGACCTTACAACGCTCAAGTCCGCCGGTAACGGTGGAGAGCCCATCCAGCAGGAAACCATCGAGGAATTCTACGCGGCGTTTGCGCATTGTGGCCTCCGCCGTCAAGCTCTGAATCCCGTATTTGGGCTTGCTGAGGCGACGCTGTTAGTGACTGCGAAGTCGCCGCTGGAGGATCCCACATCGACGCGCTTCGATTCTGCTGCCCTAGCGCGAGGACTGGTATTCCCTGCTGAGAAAGCGGCGGGCACTCTGACCGTGGTGGCCTGCGGTGGCCCCCTTCCCAGGACCGCAGTCAAAATCGTAGATCCGGAAACACGTCGCGAGCTCCCCCGGCAGCAGACTGGCGAAATCTGGGTGTCGTCCCCCAGCGTCGGCATCGGCTACTTTGGGCGTGTCGAGGAGAGCGAGGCCACATTCCGCGCGCGGCTGGAAAGCGAAACGAACGGGCAAACCTATTTAAGAACGGGCGATATCGGATTTCTGCATGACGACCAACTTTACATTTCGTCCCGGCTCAAGGATCTGATCATCCTCCGCGGATTAAATCATTATCCGCAAGACCTTGAGTGGACGGTGCAAAGAGCCCATACTTTGTTACGTGCGGATAATGGAGCAGCTTTCAGTATCAGGGTTGATGGCGACGAGCAGTTGTGCATTGTGCAGGAGATTGAGCGCACGCCCGATACCGCGGCACAGTTGAGCGCGATCGTTGAAGCGATTAAGGAGGCCGTATTCAATGATCACGGCCTTATACCATACCGAGTGACGCTGATACGAGCTGGCTCGATTCCCAAGACCACTAGTGGCAAGATCCAGCGCAGCGCCTGCCGCAGCGCATTTCTCGATGGCTCTTTAAAGGCCGTTACGCTCGAGCCTGCCAACCCCAGCCGGCCGCCCATCGATGTGGGGCTCAAATCCAGCCGACGACGGGCGGATGAATTAATCGTCTGGCTACGCCACTATGCAGGGCGGCGTATCAACTCCCGATTGATCGACGAGCGCAGATGTCTGCCGCCGAACATCGTGCTCGACTTCGGAAACCGGGGCGTTTTGGGATTAACGGCTCCCGAGGCCTATGGCGGCCTGAACCTGTCCCATTCGGATGCACTCCGCGTGTACATCCAACTAGCTGCGATCGATCCCACCATCGCAACCCTCGTTTTTCTCCACGTCACCAACGGAACTAGGCCAATTCTGCATTTTGCGACTCCCAAGCTCCGCCAGAAATTAATGCCACTTCTCGCGAGCGGACGTGAGTTGGCTGCCTTCGCACTTTCTGAGCCTGGTGCGGGCACCAATTTAGGAGGGGTAGAAACCAGAATTGTTTCCGAAGAACCCGGAGTGTGGCGCATCTATGGCAAAAAGCGCTGGAACGGTTCTGCTTGGACGGGTGTAATCACCGTCTTTGGCCGGCTCATCGACGAAGCCGGGAAGGCCCGCGGCTTGTCCGCATTTGTCGTGCGCCAGTCCGACCCCGGTGTGAACATTGGTCCAGAATCCCTCACCATGGGAGTTCGTGGCATCATGCAAAACGCTGTCGAGTTCGACGGGGTGCGCGTGACTGCCGAGCAGATTTTGGGCGAGATGGGCGAGGGCATGTCCATTGTCAACGACGTTCTCTCCCACGGGCGCCTGGCAACCGCGGCAGTAAGCTTGGGAGCGGCAATGCGGGCCGCTCAGCTAATCCTTCGTTATACCTCGCGACGGCAGATTGAGACCGGATTGCTCCTCGACAACCCACAAGCCGGTGTAAGCATTTCCGATATGCTCCACCGCATTAAGGTCGTACAGGAGACTCTCACGTATTGTGCAGCGCGCCTTGACGCAGGCGATCCTATCGTTCCAGAAATTGCCATGTCGGCTAAAGTCTCAGCGACGGATACGGCCACCTTTAGCGCGGACTTGCTGGTGCAGTTGTTAGGCGGCCGCGGGTATATGGAGAACAACTTGGCTCCGCAGATCTTCCGCGATACTCGCATGTTGACAATTGGCGAGGGCGCTAATGAGGCCCTGGTGGCAGCGATTGGACGAAGTGTCCGCGTGACGAACGCTGTCGCCGAGTTTCTGCGGCAATATCGGCCTGACGGAAATCTGGCGTCGCGGCTCACGAAACTGTCTCAATCGTTAGAGAAAAGCACGGCAGGGCCCTATTGCGGCGCTGTGGCCGAGTTGTGGCGCGATGCCGTCAGAGGTCGGCTGGCGATTGCGGCTCTGAATCTGGCAGCCGCGGAAGCGTTAAAGACGAAGAGCGGTGTCGAGGAGACTAGGGAATGGGCCGAGCATCGTTTTGAAGATATAGCCACGGAGGCAGTCGGGGGCGCAGGCCCGACCTCGACCGCACTGAGTGCGGACCTTATTAGGAACACAGTGGGTGGGCTAGCCGAGTTGATTGGTGACCTAGAGCCGCTGGCACCAGATGTCGATGTCCAGCTAGACCCCCTACTTCGAAGACAGGCTCCGCAACCCGTGAAAGGTCCCTATTCTGTATCCGCCACTCGGACCCTGAGCCAAAAGAAGCAAGAACTGCGCGAACTTCTTGGCAAGAATTTTTAGAGTTATCCAAAGATTTCGGAGGACGTTTATGAACCGTAGCAATGCTCCTTCCAGAGGCCTCAACAGGATGGAACTGGCGGATTGGGTCGCGGGTTGGATCAGCAGTGAGTTGAAGATCGATCGACACTTGATCGCAGAGGACATGACTTTCGTCCAGTTCGGAATG
>JBPYDQ010000513.1:0-5875 GCA_051986135.1 Terriglobales bacterium
ACACGCGCTCTAGATACGAGCGCGGTGGCTCACCCTCCGGAACGGTCTGGTGAGCGAAGACACCAAACGCCGTGGGTGTATCGACGTAGGCGCGGTCGACAGGGTGCCAGCGATTGTCCCAATAGTCACGCATCGACGAGGTGATGGTCTGCGTGACCCAGTACAGGGTGAGCGTGGCGCAGAGGAAGTCGTCGGGCGGCGTGACGTCGCTCCACGAGTGCCACTTCTCGCCCACGTATGCGGCCAGCCCCGCTGGAGAGTCGTTGAGTCCATAGCCGACGGTCTGCGGCTTGGTAGACTGAATCGCGCTGTAGCCTCGCTCCGTCACGTCCCAGCGCCGGCTCACCGCGAGGTACGAACGCTCGACATCGGATAACTCCACGTCGTCCACCACGGGGGCGAGGTCCGACTCCAGTGTAGTGAGATGGATCCCGATCACCGAGTCGGGATGGTCTAGCGCAAGGATCGTTGTTACCCCAGCTCCGAAGTCATAGCCGCCCGCACCATAGCGAGAATACCCAAGCTCGGACATGAGCTGGTGCCAGCGCTCCGAGACGTATCGGTAGTTGATACCGACCTTGGGTGGGCGCGGGGAGAATGCATACCCGGGCAGGGAGGGTACGACCACATCGAAGTCCTCAAGCATCGGCAGCATGTCCACGTAATCGAGGAAACTGCTGGGCCACCCGTGCGTGAGGATGAGCGGCACACCGTGGCCATGTGCGGCGCGCTGGTACATGAAGTGGATGCCCTCCCAGATGAAGTGATTGAGAGCGTTGAGCCTCCGCTCCCAGACACGCCAGTCGAACTTATCGGCCCAGTAGGACACACGGTGCCGTAACCAGTCCAGCTCTGTGCCCTGTTTCCACCCTATGCCGGGTACCTGGTTGGGCCATCTCGTATTGCCTAACCGTACCCGCAGATCGTCGAGCACCTCATCCGCGACATGAATCCGAAATGTTTCCACTCAACAACTCCCTCTTGGCCATGGTCAGCGGCCAGCAAAACGCGCAGGCAAGGACTAGATGAATCCAGTTACGACACAGGCTGAATCATCTCCGCATCACGCATGATACTGTCTTTATTATGCGTTTCGATGACAGATATTCGTTTTCACTGACCCACTACCCAGATTCTCAGTTTCTTGTTAGCCGACAACACACGATCTGGCTGTTTTTGTGATCGTAACGAGCTTTTAGCGATATCGAAGCGCAAGCTTGTTCTTGCCGGATCTCGAAGAAAATCACTTGCGTACGCGGCACAAAGCTTTGAGTATTGCCAATCTCGACTTAAGTGTCCTTTCCACAAAGTCCTTGACAACCCAGCGGGTCAGGTCCAGTGTTTCTGCAAGCAGGATAGAAACCGAGCAACGCAGGCTAACTCGTACTCTACGGCCGCGAAAGTTTCAGCCGACGGGCGTGTTTGGGCGGCACGAGGGATACGTTTCAACCTTGGGGTAATAACCTCGCCGTCACCCTGAGGAGGGTACAGTGCGTCTAGTCGACGAAAAAAGCTAAGGGAGGCGCCATGAAGGTCATCATTTTTTATATAGCCTTGCTGCAACTGGTGGTCGTAAGTTCTTCCGCGCAGACCGGCACAACCTCGGTACGAGGCACCGTACTGGACAAAACCGGGGCGGCTATCGCGGGCGCTAAGGTCTCCCTTACTAACACAGGTCAGCTGTTGCGTCGCGAAGCGGAAACGAACAATTCGGGCGAATATCGGTTTCTAGCGTTGCCTCCTGGCACCTACACGCTCACCGTTGAAAAGCAGGGCTTCCGTCCGTTTCGGCAAACTGGACTCGATCTGCTGGTCAACGTCCCGGCCACGAGCAACTTGACCCTGGAGGTAGGAACGGCGGAGGAAAAAGTCGAGGTTTCCGCGAATGCGGAGGCGGTCAATACGACCGACGCCTCGCTGGGCAACGCGTTCAACGAAATCCAAGTAAAGCAGTTGCCGCTTGAAAGTCGTAATGTTCCCGACTTGCTCAGCTTGCAGGCTGGCGTTCTGTACACGGGCAACCGCCCCGATTTGCAAGTGGACGTAGATACCCGCAGTGGTGCCGTCAATGGCGCGCGTAGCGATCAAAGTAATGTCACAGTGGACGGTATTCCTGCCAATGACAAAGGCGGGCATGCCTTTACCTCAGTACTGCCAGTGACGCTGGACTCGGTTCAGGAATTTCGCGTTACGACCACAAACTACGGCTCCGACCAAGGGACTTCCGGCTCTGCCCAGGTTGCACTGGTCACCAAGAGCGGAACCAACCAGTTTCACGGCTCGGCGTACGAATACAACCGCAACTCGTTTGTTAGCGCCAACGACTATTTTGTTAAGGCGGCACAGTTAACTAGCGGCACGCAGAACAAGCCACCGCAACTGAACCGCAACATCTTCGGGGCTTCGCTGGGAGGACCAATCCGCAAGGATCGCTTTTATTTTTTTCTAAATTTTGAGGGATATCGCGATGCCGAGGCGGTGAGTGAAGTCCGCACGATACCCACCGCGGCTTACCGCGACGGTGTGATGCAGTATCTCTGCGGCGATACCAGTTTGTGTCCGGGCAACACTGTCAAAGGGCTGAGTGGCGCGTCCTATACGGCTCCTTCCGGTTATCTTGCGCTGTCCCCGCAGCAGATTACCGCGATGGATAGCAGTAGCTTGGGACCTCATGGACCGAACCCCGTCGTTCTTAGTTATATAAACTCCAGGTACCCGCTGCCAAATGACGTTACTGTCGGTGACGGATTCAATACCGCAGGCTTTCGTTTCGCTGCCCCTACTCACTACAAGAAGAATTGGTACATTGGCAAACTCGATTACAACATTACACCTGACGGGCGCCATCGGTTATCTGTCAGCGGGTCTTTGGCCAACGACAACAATGCACAAGCCCCATTTCTCCCCGGGACTCCTCCTGAGCAGGACTACGTGTACTTCAACAAAGGATTAATTCTCAATTATTCCGCCGTACTCTCTTCCACTCTCCTCAATAACTTTCGTTACGGCTTTGTGCGTCAGAGTGTCGGCAATGTTGGCGACTCGAATCAAGCCTGGAATCAATTGTGGGCGTTCGATCAGGGAATCACTTATTCATCATCATTCCAGAGGCCAGTACACAACGTTAGCGACGACCTTTCTTGGGTTCGCGGCAAGCACACGCTACAGTTCGGCCTTCAATTGGCATTTTTGCGCGATCCGGAGAGCAATCTGAACAACTCCTTCAGTACCGGCATTACCAACCCCAACTGGCTGCTGAACTCCGGACTTTCCGGGCCGGCAAACCAGGACCCGCTGAATCCCGCCAACCACGGTTATCCAAACGTTGACCCCAGCTTTGTCAGTAACTACGACTATGCGATGACCAGCCTCCTGGGCATGGTGACACTGGGAAATGCTGTCTATAACTACACTCGCAACGGCACCGCTTTGCCCCAAGGAGCACCGGTCACGCGCCGATTTGCCCAGGATTCTTATGAGATGTACGCGCAAGATGTCTGGAGGGTGAAACCGAATCTCACGGTAACGCTCGGATTGAGATATTCGTTATTCTCGCCTCCGTGGGAAACCAATGGCCTGCAAGTGGGGACGACTTTCAATCTCGGGAGCTGGTTTAATGCTCGCGGACAAGGCATGCTCCAGGGATTACCGTCGAATGCTCAACAGCAGGTGACCTATCAATGGGCGGGCTCGGCGAACGGCAAACCCGGCTACTACAACTGGGACTACCACGACTTCGGACCACGCGTGGCATTTGCGTGGTCACCAGACTATTCTTCCGGAATTCTCGGATCGATTTTTGGCGGCAAGGGAAACAGCAGTATTCGTGCTGGCTTCGGCATTGTCTACGACCGCGCCGGAGAAAGCCTGGTCGATACTTTCGATCAAGCCGGCTCATTTGGATTGTCGACAACCTTGAGTAATCCCTCGGATTTTGAGACCTCGGTCATTGCACCCAGGCTCACGGCTATGAATGTGATCCCGGCAACGGACTACAAGGGAAATCCGATTCTCCCGGCTGCCCCACCGGCGAGTTTTCCCCAGACCTATCCGGCTGGAACGGGTGCTATTACGTGGGGCGTCGATCAAGGTCTTAAAACGCCGTACTCATACACGGTCGATTTAGCGGTCAGCCGCCAACTCAAGTCCAATTTCACGTTTGAAATGGCATATGTTGGCCGCTTTGCACACCGGCTGCTTGCCCAGGACGACCTTGCCATGCCGCTGGACATTTTCGATAAGAAGTCGGGAATTGATTACTTCACAGCAGAGCGAGCACTAGCTCAGATCTTTCGTCCGGAACTCGTGAACGGCGTCGCCCATCCAACACAATCTTTCAACCCCAACCAATTGCCCGCTAACGTTCAGCAATTCTGGAAGGATCAGATTCAGCCCCTGGTGCCCGGTGGTAGTTACCCATTAAGCGGTTGTACCGGGACAGATAGCAATGGAAATACCATCAATCTGGCCACCACCAATCCGGTGGTTTTTGCATTCGACACGTTCTGCGCCACCAGCTTCAACGATTCTCTTGCGCTCTATAACTTGGATTACAACGGAATCGGGGGATACTACTTCTCGGGCGGACCATATACGTACTACTCGCCGCAGTTTAGTTCGCTCTACGCTTGGCGCTCGATGGCATGGTCGAACTACAACGCCATGCAGATGACGCTGCGACACAGGATGGCCAAGGGCCTCGAGTTCGACCTGAATTACACATTCTCAAAGTCAATTGACATCTCCTCCGACGCCGAACGCGTGAGCCCGGCCAGCTACGGAAGCCTGCTTGGGTTGAACAACAACATCATCAACGCATGGAACCCGAGTGCACAGAAGGGTGTTTCATCCTTCGATGCTACTCATCAGTTCAATGCCAATTGGATTTTCGAGATGCCATTCGGGCGCGGTCGGCTGATCGGGCGTGATGCCCATCGTGCGCTGGAAGCCTTGATTGGCGGCTGGCAGCTGTCCGGCCTCATGCGTTGGACCAGTGGGTTCCCGGTAACCGTCGATAATGGTTTCAGCAATTTCCCCACAAACTTCGAGATGGAAGGCAATGCCGATCAGATCGCGCCGGTACATACGGGCGTGTTTTTCAATACCGGTACCCCGAACATCTTTGCCAATGGCCCGGCAGCGATCGCCGCGTTTGCGCCTGCCTGGGCAGGCGAGTCCGGACAGCGAAACGAGATTCGCGGTGACGGGTATTTCGGGCTTGATATGGGTCTCGGAAAACGCTGGTACATGCCTTATAACGAGAAGCACAGCCTCCAGTTCCGATGGGAGGTATTTAATGTTACGAACACGGCACGCTTTGACGTGCAGTCTGCATTACTCTCAGACTCCCTTGGGTTAGGCAGCGGAAGCTCATTCGGAAATTATTCCAGACTGCTCACCAATCCGCGCATCATGCAGTTTGCCCTGCGGTATGAGTTCTGAACGGCCAGTTTGCGCCGGCGAGGATTCCTGCGAGAGACTTTGAACTCTTTTGCTCTCAAGCGCCAAACTCTTCAGGGCTTGTCTCTCATTTTCGGCCTGCCGCCTGTCAGCGAGACGCACTCCCAGAGGCGCTGTGTCTGCTCTCGACAGGATTTCTTCGCAGGAAGCAGCTAGTGAAACAGAGACCACTATCATGTGGCGAACTTGAGACGCGTGAACCGGAGCCGGCTGGACAGATTGCGAATGCTGAGCTGTTGGAAACGCCTCACCTCTGCTACGTCGTGTTCCGCGAAAGGGTACCAAACCCAATCAATTCCTCTCTTCTAAAGTCATGTATGTCATTGACATCAGACCAGTTAACGGTAGGGAGAGGGATCTTGCCAACCGCCACAGATCCTCGGAGGAAAGGAGGAAGAACTCATGCGAACGCTCC
>JBPYDQ010000514.1:0-30304 GCA_051986135.1 Terriglobales bacterium
TGTACAAAGCCAATGGCGCGGACGTCGAATGATTTGTTGCACTTTACCGTCCTCCGGCCCGACGACCACACCGGATTCTCGGGGTGCATCGAAGTCATCTGCGGTTCGCTGTCTGCTAGACCTCAACGCACACCGCCAAATGTTTCCAAGGAACGATCGCCGTTGTTCACGAAATGCACGCAGCGCCCGTATTTCGACAGCTAGATCCGTGATCCTCTGCCAGCGAGCAATTCAACATCAAAGCCGAACAACAACTACCATAGGTCCCGCAGGGGGGAATGTTGGCTCAAGCACGATTCCTCCTGCGCGCAACATATTGGCTTCTGGCGTAATCAAGCAAGGCGGTCGGGGAACCCTGGTCAAGACTGGGCTTTCGCCCAAGAGGATTCTAACTTCGCAGGCCCGACGGCTGTTCTGCCAGAGAACTATCCGTTACCAATCACCATTGACCGAGTTAGTCAGACTGGAGAACCAGCGGCAGCGGTGTTGTCGATTTGCAGTCGAAGAAACCGCGACCTACGCCACGCAAGCTAAGTTCCCAATTGTGCGGAAAGAGCGCCGAAAATCAGTTAGCGCAGTGGAGCGACGCCCTGTACCAACCCAGTCGCTTTATCGGCTGAGGTTGCCCGCTTAGCGTTGTGTTTCTAAATTTCGCCAATTTGAGCGTCCCTTCGTAGGAAGATGATTGAGAATGCCATGCCTTCAAAGTTTTCGCAATAGGAAAATGCAAAACTTCGAAAAATTATAAAGTTACTCCACCGAGTTACTGCGACCAAATAAAAACACGGGACGGGAGCATTCATAAGAACTTACCACTGGATAAGTTCACTTGCACGTTCTTAAAACGCGGCCACGGCCACTTCGGCTAGAGAGATGGTTCCGGGTGGCTAGGAGGTGAAGCTGCATGGACTGTGCCCACGGCACTTGGGTGGCCGCTATCCAACACCGGCTGTGCGAGCGGGCCTTTCCACCCTCTCCGGTTACCCCTTCACGCATACGACCTGTCGCAACGTATGAACAACCTCGACCAGATCGCGCTGTGCTTCGATCACCGCATCAATGGACTTATATGCCATCGGCGTCTCGTCGATGACGTCCGCGTCCTTGCGGCACTCGACGCCTGCCGTTGCCTTCGCGTGATCGTCCAGCGTGAAGCGGCGCTTGGCCTCGCCACGCGACATTGCGCGTCCGGCTCCATGGCTGCAGCTCATGAAGCTCTCCGGATTCCCCTTCCCGCACACGATGTATGAACGCGCGCCCATGCTGCCCGGGATGATTCCCATGTCTCCCTCACGCGCTCGCACCGCGCCCTTGCGCGTGATGAGCACGTTCTCGCCATAGTGGTGCTCCCAGGTCACGTAGTTGTGGTGGCAGCTGACAACTTCCACATTGGCTTCGAACGCCGGGACCTCTCCTGAAGCCTGTACCCCCGCAACGATGTTCTGCATCATCAGCTCGCGGTTGGCCAGCGCGTAATCCTGCGCCCAGTCGACTGCGCCGACGTAGTCCTCGAAGTGCTCGGTGCCCTGCGGGAGGTAGGCCAGGTCCTTATCCGTCAGGTTGATCATCCACTGGCGCATGTCGTTCTTCGCCAGCTCGATGAAAAACGTGCCGAAGCGATTCCCCACGCCGCGCGAACCTGAGTGCAACAGGAACCAGACGTTCTCGTTCTCATCGAGGCAGACCTCGATGAAGTGGTTCCCAGTGCCAAGCGTCCCCAGGTGATTCACCCGCTGCTGATGATTCAGTTTGGGATACTTCCCGACGATCGCCTCATACCCGGGTTCCAGCTTAGCCCACACTCCCAGGTGATGCGCCGGAGCATCACGCCACGCACCGCGATCGTTCTTGCCTCCGTTGTCGGTCCGCCCGTGTGGCACCGCTTTCTCAATTGCCGTTCGGATGCCGTGCAAGTTGTCGGGCAGATGATTCGCACGCAAAGAAGTTTGCACCGCCATCATGCCGCAGCCGATATCCACACCGACAGCCGCGGGAATGATCGCGCCCTTTGTGGGAATCACGCTGCCGACAGTCGCACCGATGCCCCAATGGACGTCGGGCATCGCTGCCACCCACTTGTAAATAAACGGCAACTGCGCAACATTCAACAACTGCTGAAGTGCTGCATCCTCGAGGCTGACCCCTTTCGTCCAGGCCTTGATGGGAACGCCATTATCAGGCTTGATTACGTTGTAAGTTGCGTCTGTCATTGTCTTTTCCTGGTGCAGCGTGGGTAATCCCTTATACCAACTGCCCAATTGGGGCGACATGAGAGAATCGAACTCTCGTAGCTGGAGCCACAATCCAGTGCCTAAACCATTCGACCAATCCCGCCATCGAATTTGTAGCCGCTGACTGGATTCCCCCCAGCATGAGCCTGCTTACAAGACTGGTGCCTTTGTATGCCGCTAGACGGCCTCCACAGTACGCACAGCAAGGAGTGGAGCTCGCGTCGTTGGTTGGAGGGCCGAGGCAACAGCCGCCACACCATGCTCGCAATGGCGGGAGATGAAGGACTCGAACCCTCGTACCTGGATTTGGAGGCCAGTGTCCTAGCCGCTGGACCAATCTCCGGCAAATTTGTGGCTGAGCTAACCGCCGTTGAACCTGTCCCTGCTGATAGACAGTCAGCCCTACCATAGCTCCGGCTCCCTCGCGTGGACTCGAACCACGATTTCCCCATTCAGCGGTATTGCTTTCATGCACCGCACACACAAGACCGCCGATTCATCAAGGCTCTGGCCTAACTGTTTGCGATCGGTGCGAGCACGGTCTAGCAGTTCACGATGGTCTCCGCCCCGCTCGCAGTACAGTTCCGATGCAATCTCGATTTCAAAACCGTCAAGGTCAATCGTTTGCGTCTTCATAAGTTCATAGCAGCGAGGAGATCGAACTCCCATCTCAGCCCGAAGGGGCCGCATCCTGGCCGTTAGACGACGCTGCCTCCTGCCAGCCATTTGGCGAAATACGCCCTAACAACCAAAAGCCCCCGATTCGTATCGGAGGCTCAGAAAAATCATGCGCTATCGATGTGCCCCCGTTACATGAACGTACCTTTCCCCGCACATTGCCACATCAGGGCGGGTGGTGTCGGGAAACAATAGCTATGGAGCTTGGGGATCATGGTTCTAGTCCACCTTTACTGTTACACCATTCCTGAAATTCGTCAACACCCAAAAGTGGTGGGCCTTCGATTGGTCAAACCCAGATCTGCAGCTACGAACACTGCCGTATTGTTTAGTTACAACTACCCCCCTTCTGGAACTCGCGCCGGGAATCCAATCCGGATCTCTCTTGGTAGGGCCGAACCGTCACCATGGCTTACATCACGCGAGCCTGTTGATTTAGAAGCTATCGAGAGAATTGAACTCGGAATCTCAAGGTTCGCAGCCTTGCACAGTTTGCCACGAAGGATTTCCGGGTCACTTACAATGTTGCTCCTCCATCCAACCGGCATGGCCGGGACACTAACGCGTTCCTTGGCCTAAGGGCAAAGTATGGAAAAACAATGAATCCAGGACACCCGTGGAGTCGGTTGGGTATGTGGCGGGGATAACAGGACTGGAGCCCGCTTGCAGCCGAGTGCTGCGGCTGATAGCAAATACTAGTTCTTCTGCATCATTGATCGAGTTTGGAAACATGATCAGCAACGTTTGTCATGCTTGGCCGGCTTCCAGAACTAGAAGGTCTAAGGCTCGAGACCGTCCATAGGTCTAACTGGTCGTGAAGTCTCGAACTTACCCTGAGTACAACTTACTCCCCGCGCTTGAAAACTCTCCAAAACCTGGGACGCGAATCAGAAACCGACAACAGACCGTTGGTGCCGATTACCTTCGAATCAGGGTCGTGCTCCGACCCCGTCTCGGTCGGGCTCTCACGATGGGCGTCTAGATTGTCCGAAGTTGGCTGGTCGCGGAGCAGAGACGCGGTGAGCAGGAGGCTCTCGATTTCGTGTCGGACACGGGCAACGTCGGCTTCTTTCTGCCGTAATACTTCGTAGACGTCCCTCATTAGCACTCCTTGGGTAGGGTAGACATCACGATGCTCGGGTTGGCGCAGGCAAGATTTTTATCTACTCTCGAACAAGGTTAAAGGCTCCGAGTTCCGTCATTCTCCGCGCTTCACCTCCCTCACTAGTCCGAACAACTTGAGATTACGCCCACACAATGATAGGAGGGGAGCAGTCGGGATAAATTCAGACGCTGCCTGATGGGCCGCGCGACTCATTTCCACGCGACGCGGAAAAGCTATGAAATGCACTCTTCTGCATTTTTACGATGCCGATATGAATCAACCGGCGGGAGCCCTTAAACGAATAGTGAATGACCAGCGCAACCGATGATAGAGCAGAAATTAACATGACCGTAACCTGAATGCAATACTCGAGGAGTAAACACGCCAAGGGCGGCAAGTGCCAAGATCAGCAGCTCGATCTTGCAGGGGTGGATATCGTTGATGCTGCTGACCTGATCAGACCGGGGGCGGAACAACTCAAAAACAAACGCACAGCGGGTCGCGTGAACGAGCGCTTAGCTAATGGAGCGGTAGCTTCCCACTGGTTTCTTCGTCTCGTGAGTAGGCCACGAAGTCAATCAGGCATGCAAGTGATAAGGGATCGACACCACGGTGATCCGCTGGTTGCCCTCGAACAGCAATAAGGCCCGAATGGCCTCCGGACGGTTGTTGTGTAGCAGGTAGTGATACCAGTGGCTTTCAACCAGTTCGGGGATAAGCATGGTGATATTGCGGTCCGGCTGCGCGACTTGCTGTTGGATTGCATACTCGACAATCGGCTTGACGATGAAGCGATATGGCGAGTCGAGCACGACTAACTTAGGCAGGGGAAGGCCGGCCTCACGCGCAGGTTTCTCGACGAGATTGACCCACTGGCCACACAGGCTTACGGTATCTTCTCCGAAATGGACATGGAGCACGTGGATCTCTTTGGATAAGGTCCAGGCATAGCGCAGTGCCCTTTCGGCAACCAGACTCCAACGGTCAAGCGGCAGGAGAACGATGGGTTCGGAAAGGTCTTCCGTATAGACGGGGGTGCTGATGTTGATCTCCTGCCCGACTCGCGAGTAATGGCGCTGCACCGAGCGCATCATTAAGATCAGGGCCGGAATCAGCAGGACCGTAATCCAAGCTCCGTCGACAAACTTTGCAACCAACACCACAAGCGTGGTGATGCCGGTAGCTACGGCTCCCAGTCCATTCACGAACATGCTGTGCCTTGCTCCGGGTCCACCCGTTCGCTTCCAGTGCATAACCATGCCAGCTTGCGAAAGCGTGAACGCCAAGAAGGCGCCTACTGCGTAGAGAGGAATCAGGCGGTCGGTGACGCCGCGGAAGATGATGAGCAGAACTCCAGCAAGCAGAGCCAGAGCATAAATTCCCTGAGCAAACACTAACCGGCGTCCACGCAAGACAAAGGCATGCGGTAGGTATCCGTTTTGCGCTATGGCGCGGGCCAGGCGAGGAAAATCCGCAAACGCCGTGTTCGCTGAAAGGGATAGCACTACAAGGATGGACCCAATGCTGAGCCAGTAAAAAGCACCGCGACCCGTGACCGCAGCCAGCAATTGCGAAAGCAGGCTGGCATATCCAGGCATGCCCGGTTCTGTGGCTGCGATCCCATAAGCAGGCACGAGGTAAGCGATCCCCAACAACATCGCCATCAAGATCGCAATGATGATCGTGAGGGTAAGCTTGGCGTATTTGTCGGTTGGCTCGCGGAATGCCATGACACCATTGCTCACTGCTTCCACGCCAGTCATCGCTGTGCAGCCGCTCGAGAAGCTGTGCAATAGAAGCCAGGCACTAACCGATCCCGTGATTGCCGTCAACTTCGGTGGGACGACTACCGGGACCGGGTGCCCTCCTGCGGCGAGTGTCTTAAACACACCCACGCCAATGAGCCCCAGAAGGCAGGCGATGAAAATGTACGTGGGCAGAAGGAATACACCGCCTGTCTCCTGAACTCCGCGAAGGTTGACAATCGTGATGACGATTAGAATTCCCAGACATAACTTGAGCGTCTGGTTTTGCAGTTCGGGCACTGCCGAAACCAGAGCGCCGACCCCAGCGGAGATGCCGACTGCCGCAGTGAGAACGTAATCGATCATGAGTGCCGCCGCCGCTAGCAGGCCGGCTCCCTGACCCAGGTTTTCGGTTGCGACCGTGTAAGACCCTCCGCCTTGCGGATAGGCAGAGATAGTCTGCCGATAAGAGAAATAAACGATGCCGAGTAGGGCAACGATACCTATGGTGATCGGCCATACGTAGAAAGACCCTGCCATGCCGAGCGGAATCAGCAAGGTAAGAGCAGCTTCGGGACCATAGGCGGCCGAACTCAATGCATCAAGGCCGAATATCGGAATACCCTTCAACGGCCCAATTCGCTCTGCTTTTTCCTCTTCGGTGGCCAGAGGGCGCCCGAAAAGCGCATCAACGATGTTCACGAGGTCTTCCTCTGGACGCACTAGCACGGCAGGGGCGTCCAACAATTCTCTCCAGGGTGCCAGATATCATAATCCCTGATTCGGAGAGACGCGTTAATTAGGGTTAAAGATTGTGTAACAATCGCTGACTCGGCAAGCGACAAGGCTATCGCCGTCGTCCGCGATAAGGAATGGACTAGCGACACGAGTTGGCGTAGGCACCATTTATCCCGTGCCCTCTGTTGCATAGATTCGATCCATGATCATGACCAGTGGCTGTGCAACGGCCGTTTTGGTTGAACAGGGAACCGGTCAATTCCAGGGAGCGGGATTGTTCCCCTGTCAGTTTTGACAGTTCTCCTTTGCACCCCCTTCCCAATAATTATTTACCGACTGAAAGTGGGGTTAGTGGACGAGAGCCTGCACTTCGGGTGATGGCTGTTCTCGCTCGGCCTACAAAAATATCCAGCGAGTGACAGAAATCAGGGCACCATATCTTCCTCCACTTTCTCTGGTCGAGTGATTGGGGGGTGTGCTTTGACCGGAAACAATGCCAGCCTTTCTATTCTGCCTGAACGGGAACTGTCGGAATGGGAGCAACTGTATCAGTTAGCGCTCCTGGAGCTGGATCTGAGACGTTTGCCGCAAAGGATATTCGACGCCAGAATCGCAATCGTTCGCAATCTGGCGAAATTGCAAACACGCGATGCTGTGGAAGAACGTGCCGCAATGGTCGATGCTCTGAATGCTTTAAAAGACCTCAGCAGGATCAATGAGCACGAGGGGAACGGCTGTGCAGCCTAGCGTGGTTTTGTTTACTTGACTAGCGGCGAAAGTATGGAGTTTCGCCGCGCAGACTCCCATGATCTTCGGCGATAGGCTACTGGTGCTGCGGGGGAAACCTAGCTCTACCCGCCACCGGGACTTGGGGGTTTTCCGGTAATCTCTACAGTTCACCGGATGGGCACGCCACGCTGCTTCCTAATGGCACCGGTAATCGCTGCCGGGGGGAGAACTCAACAACCTGGGTCACTCTTCCAGCGAGGTTTACAGGCGGAGCACCGGCAGTTGAAGCACGGTGGAACATCAAAGTGTGGCGCTCGTCCACCGAAGCTGCTTTCTTGCAGAAGCCTATGGCCCGTCATGGGGAGATTGCGTCGCGAGATTGCCAGAGTACGATGACAGCCAACCACAGAGACCTATAACGCCAACGGCCGGGCTTAGACATTGAATAACCGTGTACGCCCTATTTTGTTTCGGCGCCGCCATGCTGCCTGGCTGCAACGTGTTAACGGGGCGCAAGCGTCGCCCGCCAAATCAGAAATAGTGGATCCCGCGAGCACCCCTACTCTTCCGGTGGAACAGTTGAGCCGGGGACTTCGGTCGGTTTCGGCTGGCCTCGAACGATCGCCTGCCAGTTGATAACGGCGTTCCACAGCAGGCGCTGATCGCCGCGATTCAAGTCACGGTGCATGGGATTAAAGTTAAAACAGACCACGTGGCCTTTGCCTACGGGCATATCGAGGATGGCTGGTCGACCGATCAGATTTTCTTCTCCCCAAGCTTGGCCGCTGACAACAAAGGGCTTTCCCGAGGTATCACCCCATTCCATCACCATGCCGCTCCGATCTTCCGGACCGTCCAGGCAGGTGGTGCAGTAGGCCATGCGTAACCAGTGGCGCGGTACATCGTAGAGAGGAAAGTTCTGACGGAAAACCCAGGTGTGCACGGGATATCCATAGGCAATGGGATGGTTAGGCCTATCGAAGGTTACTCTGACGTGCGCGCCAGGCGTGCGGGTAGCGGCTTGCTGAGCGGCAGCGGACGATGCCGCGCCACCCCCCGCCGTGCTGCGTGGAACTCCCCCAGACGATCGGCGAACAAAACGCACTAAGCCGCCTTCGAGGGCAAGCATGCTTCCGCTCCCCAGCGTGATCATGAGGCCTCCGTCCTCAATGAAGTTCTGGATCTCGGCGAGTCCCTGATAGCCGATGCCTCCGGTGATATCCTCACTTTCTGCGGGCGTTCCGAAGCTGAGGGTTTGCGGGGTTTTCTTAAAGGGCATCGGCGACCAGATTTTCGGTAGACCTTGAATTTGCTCGGCCAGTTCCAGGTCGACGTGCCCATACAGCAGGACATCAATCCGGCTCACGAGGTTTCCGGCGCGAATATCTTGGTCACGCAAATATGTGTAGGGAACTTTTCTTTGGTCCAGCGAGTAACGAATCCATCCGATTGAATCAGTGTCCGCCCAAGGGACCCACAGTCCAATACGCGGTGTTTTGGCAGTGTGCTGCGCGACGTCGGGCGCACTAGCGACTTGCATGAAATCCAAACCAAATTCGACTGCTACCGAATGTATGGCGTCCCGTATTCCAGGCTGATCTCGGATAGTCCAGGAACCAGCGGGAAATTCAGTTGCCCCTTCCCTGAACGAGTTTTCCGCAATTTGAATATCGGCATTGGCCAGCCGATAGCGGGCGGCCAGTAGGGATTCCTGGCCAGTGTCCTTCAGCAAATAGACAGGGCCCGAACCAGTGACGCTGCCGGCTGTGTGCGGTTGATCGTTCAGGGGGGTCAGAGTAGCTGCGCGCACCGAGGCGTCGGACGTGGGAAGGGCTTGCAGATGGTAGTGAGCTGGGAATTCCCAGGAAACGTCATCGTACGGTTCGCCCCCGCCTTTGGGAAAGTTCTGCGGAGTTAGTAAATCAACCGCATAGTTCCGGTACGGCTGATCAAGACGGACCACATACGTGCCGGCTGGAAAAGTTCCTTCCTTGAGACGAATGGGCTGCTCGGCTCGCGCAACCTCGATATGCTGGCTCATCAATCGTCCAACCATCTGCGCCACTCTCTCCCGGTCACCTTGATCGTCGGGAATCAGGAATGCATAGGGAGGCTGAGTAAGACCCGTGTGCCAGGAATCCCAGCTCTTCTTATAAAAATTGCGCAGCAGCGCCTTGGAGCGGCTGGCAGTGTCGTCGAGTGCAGCCAATGCGGCGGTTTCCTGATAATTGAGATTATCGCGAGCCGACCAGGTGACCGCTCGGGGCGCCGGCAGCGGACGATACCACTCCATCGTGGTATCGGAATAGGACACAGAACGGCGTTCTGTTTCGGTGCTTCCGTTGCCGAACGTTTCGTATCCGCGCCCGATGCTGTTGTGATTCATCGCCACCGAGTCCAAATAGAGGTGAGCGAAAGCCTCCCCAAAGTTCCACGTGGCAACCCCGGGCATGCCCATTGCGGTGAGAGCCTGGACTTCATGAAAGCTCAGTTCGAGAAATTCGCTGTAGGTAATGGGGTCGATATTGGGATTGTAGGGACCTGTTCCGTTCCACGTCATCAGTAGCGGCGATCCTTCGTGCAGGTCGTGAACCACCGTCGGGTGCCACTCGTGAAACATGCGATGCACCGCCTTGGTGGTTTCATGGGTTTGCTGGTGGGTATCACGGTTGATGTCGACAAAGGTGTACTTTGACCAGTATGGCGGTGATTGCCGAGGGAGTGTGGGGCGGTCGGTCTTGCCCTTCAGGTAGCGATAGAACCAATCCACCATCTTGTCGCGACCGTCGGGATTGGAAATAGGGTTGATCAGTACAACCAGTTGTTCCCGGATGCGTTCGATCATGGGCTGCTGGGAGACAGCCAAGCGGTAGGCCAATTCCAATACTGCCTCGGTGGATCCGGTCTCATCGGAGTGAAGAGCGGCATTGAAGTAATAGATCGGCCGAGCGGTTAGGATGAGCTTGTCAGCCGTTGCCTGCTCGGTGCGCCGCGGATCGGCCAAGGCCGCGGTGGCGGCTTTAAGACGATCGAGATCGCGTATACCCGCCTCGTCGGCGATTGCGAGTAGGAGTATGTCGCGGCCCTCCTCGCTACGCCCGATCGTGAACACACGAACTCGAGGACTCGCCGCTGCCAAAGCACGAGCATAGGCGTATGCCTTCTCGGTTCCGACTAGCTCTCCGGGAGCACCCATGATGCGGCCGAAGAACTTCTCCGGCGATGGAACCGAGCTCGATTCTGGGACATAGGAAACCCAGGGTGAAACGTAGTGTGAATCGGTAGTAGCAGCGGCAATGGCGGCAGCTGAGCCGGGTTCGGGAACGTCATTGGTCTGCGCAACCGCGCTGGTCGAGACGAATGCAACCAGACAGATCCAGCAACACGTAAGTCGCAAAGCAGCCCCCTTAGATGATTTGAGGGCGAGAGTTTAGCACGCGAGAGCTGATGCTGGTTAACCCACCTGGCGATGGAGCCCTGGTTTGGACGACGTCCCATCGCCTACGGCTGATCTGGCAAGGTGCCTTCCAACGATGTTCGGCTGTTCGTCTGCTCGGCCTCGATCACACCTGGCTGTATCAATTTTCGGCATCTAACCTTTCTGCAGCCGTGATAGTACGTAACATAATGCTGGAGGTACCAAATAGGCCATTGCGGTCGTTGCTAGTCCTGCTGTCGGGTCTGGTCTTTGTTGCCGGAGGGGCAAAAGCTTCGGCACAGGAGATGATGGTGGAGCTGGACCCGGCCAACGCGAAGATCGAGTTCACTCTGGCCGCCTCCTTCCACACGGTTCATGGTACCTTTCAATTGAAAAGTGGCACGATTCATTTCAATCCTGCTACCGGAGCGGCCAGCGGATTTGTCATCGCGAACGCAATCAGCGCATATACGGGAAACCAGGCGCGTGACCGAAAAATGCATGGTGAGGTGCTGGAGAGTCAGCGATATCCGGAGGTGAGGTTTAGCCCGACCAAGATTTCAGGATGGGTAGCCGGGCGGGGGGACTTTACTGTTCAAGTCGAAGGCATGTTCCGGCTTCATGGCAAGGATCACCCGATCACTTTGACGGTTCCCGTCCAGATCTCGGGCGGTGAAGTTACGGCCAGTTCGCGGTTTATTGTTCCCTACGCCGCATGGGGGTTAAAGAATCCAAGCACCTTCTTGCTCCACGTAAGCGACAAGGTTCAGCTAGACGTAATGGCAAAAGGACATATCGCGGAGTAGATATCTGCGCCAGTTGCCGCAGCATTCTGGGCTAAGTTGAGTAGTCCGCATTGATCCTCACGTAGTCCGCGGTAAGATCTGTGGTGTAGAACCGTAGCTTTCCACTTCCGCGGTGCACTTGCACTCGGATGTCGCAGATCGGTTGTGACAAGTGCTCGTGGGCCTTGCCTTCGTCAAATGCGCAGGCTTGGCCTTTGTTACAGACCCTCTGTTCACCGATCCAGATGTCTACCTTAGCGGGGTTGATGGGAACCCCGGAGTTGCCGCAGGCAGCGAGAATACGCCCCCAGTTCGGATCGGCTCCCGCCCACGCCGTTTTCACCAGTGGAGAATGCGCGATTGCCCTGGCCAATTGCATGGCCTCATGCTTGTTTTTCGCACCTTCGATGCTCAGACGAATAACATGCTGAACCCCTTCACCATCGCTGACAAGCTGCTGGGCCAGTGAATCCGACACCTGCAGCAGGGCATCGCGGAAACCCGGCTCATGCCGGCGCGATAGTCGAACACTGCTCTTGCTACTGGCCATCAGCAACACGGTGTCATTGGTTGAGGTATCGCCATCAACAGAGATGCAATTAAAAGTCTCGTCACAAACTTCTAGGAGAATGTCCTTCAATTGGCGAGGATTTGCTTTTACGTCTGTGAAAAGATAGACGAGCATAGTAGCCAATTGAGGATGAATCATGCCCGAACCTTTAGCGATACCGAGAATTCGGTATTCCTGGTTTGAGCTGCACACCTTACGCGATGCCCACTTCGGCCGCGTGTCGGTAGTCATGATCGTTCTGGCGAACTGACACACCGCTTCATTGCTGGTTTGCTGCTGCCTGGCAAGCAAAGGCAAGGCGGACAAAATCTTTTCGGTCGGCAGAGGAACGCCGATGATACCGGTAGAGGAGGGAAAGACCTGTTCCGGTTTGGTACCTAGCAGCCGCGCAGCTTCGCGGCAAACCTCGCGACATGCGTTCAGGCCCTTCAAGCCGGTCGCACAATTCGCATTTCCCGAGTTCACGACAACGGCCCGGATCGAATCGCGGCTAGCCCTCAACGCGGCGCGACCGACTTGGACAGGGGCGGCCAGCACGCGGTTCTTCGTGAACATCGCTGCCGCCTTGGTCCCAGGGCAGCATTCTACGAGGGCTAGATCCGCGCGGCCGCTGGCCTTAATTCCCGCCGACCCGGAAGAAAATGAAAATCCTTGGGGTAATTCGATTTCACTTGCAATCATATCGGCAATTTGACTAGTGAAGAGGCCGGTTGCGGCAGAATGGCGAAGGTGGGCGGTTCGCCGCGAATCATGGCCACCTCATCGCAGCAATGCAGTTTGGGACAGAGGCAGCAATCCTTGTAGAGCTTGTCGGGAATATCTTCGCGGCGCACGACGGAGAACCCCAGGCGCGCAAAAAACTCCGGAATGCGCGTGAACAGGCACACGCAGCTGACCTGATGCCTGGCGGCTTCCTTAAGCAACCTTCTCAGCATCAGGAGTCCCGCTCCTTTTTTGCGAAACCGAGGATCCACGGTAATCGAGCGCACCTCAGCCAGATGAAGACCGTAAAGATGTAGGGCGCCGCAGCCAACGATTCGGCCAGCGTCCTCGGCTACGATAAAATCACGCACATTCTCACAGATTTCCGGGAAGCTGCGGGACAGCAGTGTGCCGGTTGCAAAATGCGCCGAGATCAGCTGATGGATCCGCTCGGCATCGGACAGGAGGGCATTACGCGTGCGCATGTGCAAGCCCTCGCAGTCGCCGCCTCGCCGACTCGATCTCGTGGCGAACCCGCGCCGGCGCGGTTCCTCCCGAAACATCATGGCTACTGAGAACGGATTCCAGCGTCAGACAGGAGTAGAAATCCTGATCAAAACTGGGGCAGAACTCGCGCAACTCGTGCAAAGCAAGATCTGCCAGTTCGCAACCGGTGTCGAGGCAATGCTGCACGGCCTTGCCGATCTGCTCGTGGGCAAGGCGAAACGGAACCCCGCGTCGGACCAGATAGGTCGCTGCCGCCCATGCATTCATGAACCCTGACTGGGTTGCCGATTTCATCTGGTCATAATCGAACCGGACATCCCGCAACCATCCCGTCACCAGCGGCACGACAGACAACATGGTTTCCGCAGCTTCGAACAGTGGTTCCTGCGTTTCCTGCAGGTCTTTGTTGTAAGCCAGCGCTAAGCCCTTGGTTGAGACCATCAGCGCGGTCGCATTTCCCATCAGCCGCGCCGCTTTGCCCCTCACCAGTTCCAGCAAATCCGGGTTCTTCTTCTGCGGCATGGCACTGCTGCCAGTCGAGTAGGCTTGGGGAAGATGGATGAAGGCAAACTCCTGGGTCGAAAAAAGGATCATCTCTTCGGCCCAGCGGCTCAGGTGAAGAGCCAGCAGGGAAAGGTCATTCACGAACTCCAGCGCAAAATCCCGGTCGCTGGTGGCATCCATACTGTTGGCCGTTGCCCCCTCAAAACCCAGCTCGCTGGCGATAGCTTCGCGGTCAAGAGCGAACATCGCGCCGGCAATCGCGCCGGATCCGAGAGGGCAGACGTTCAGCCGCTTACGGCAGTCCTCCAGACGCTCCATGTCACGATTGAACATGTTGACGTACGAGAGCAGCCAGTGTGCGACAAGAACCGGCTCAGCGCGTTGCATATGGGTGTAGCCGGGCATAGCGGCGTCGCCAGCCTCCTCCGCTCGCGTCAAAAAAAGTTCAACCAGATCAAGAAGTGACCCATGCAAGATGTCGATCGCGGAGCGAACAAACATGCGCAGGTCGGTTGCGATCTGCTCGTTGCGACTGCGGCCGCTGTGCAGTTTGTAGCCGACATCTCCGATCAGAGCCGCGAGTTCCCTTTCGACGAAGTGGTGGACATCTTCGGCTTCCTCATCCTGAAGATAGGTGGGCGAAGCATTTGCTCTTTCTCCGATCCGATCTAAACCCGAGAGAATGGATATAAGTTCCTCAGGGGAGAGCACGCCGGCCTTTTTCAGGGCACGTGCATGGGCGCGGCTCACGTCCAGTTCATGCCGGAGCAAGCGACGATCAAACGGGAAAGACCTCTGCCATCGCTCAAATTCCGGGTCGAGCGACTCTCGAAAACGGCCGGACCACATTTTCACTTGGCCACCTCGAGACGCGCTTGGGCACGAGAGCGCGCCGGCAATCCCAGAATGCGAATAAAGCCGGCAGCGTCTTTCTGATCGTAGCTGTCGCCCATGGTGAAGGCAGCCAAGTCGGTGCGGTACTCGGAGTATTCAGATCGACGGCCAGCCACCGAAATATTGCCCTTATACAACGACAGGGTTACGGCGCCGGTTAGGTCTTTCTGAGTGGTTAGGACGAAGGCGTCGAGGGCCTCCCGCAAAGGGGTGAACCAAAGGCCGAAATATACCAGCTCAGCGTACTTGAGTGCGATGTGCTGCTTGAAATGCATCAGATCGCGATCCAGGCAGAGCGCTTCCAGTTCGCGATGCGCCGCGAGTAGCAGAGTTCCGCCGGGAGTTTCATAACATCCGCGAGACTTGATACCGACGAATCGGTTTTCGACCAGATCGATACGGCCAATGGCATTCCGCCCGCCAATCTCATTCAGCAATTCAAGCAACGATACCGGGTCCATGCTCAACCCGTTCACTGCCAGCGGAACGCCGCATTCAAAGGCGATTTCCACTTGCTCTTGGCGATCGGGGGCCTCCTGCGGCGATTTCGTCAATTGCCAGGTGCTGTCCAAGGGAGGGTTAGCGGCATCTTCCAGTTCCCCGCCCTCGTGGCTGACGTGCCATAAGTTGCGATCACGGCTGTGAATCTTCTCGCGGCTGGCGGCGAGTGGAATCCCGTGCTGCTCGGCATAATCGAGACAGTCTTCTCGCGACTTCAAATCCCATTCCCGCCAGGGCGCAATAACCTTTAACTCAGGTGCGAGCGTCTGATAGGCGAGTTCGAAGCGGACCTGGTCGTTGCCTTTGCCGGTACAACCATGCGCCAAGACGGCCGCACCCTCCCGTAACGCAACTTCCACCTGGTGCTTGGCAATTACGGGGCGAGCCAGCGCGGTGCCAAGTAAGTATTTGTGCTCGTATACAGCCCCGGCTTTGAGCGCTGGAAATACGTATCCTGTGAGGAACTCTTCCCGCAGGTCCTCGACAATGACATTGCTCGCGCCGGTAGCACGTGCCTTGGCAGCCACGGCTTCCAGATCCTCTCCCTGGCCGACGTCTGCGACCATGGCGATGACGTCGTAGGAGTAATTCTCCTTTAACCAAGGAATGATGATGGAAGTATCGAGACCTCCCGAATAGGCAAGTACCACTTTCTCAGGCATGAGCGCTCCTTACGGGAAAGCGGCCCATCCCGCCGCCGAGAAGTAATAACAGAATGGCTTTTTGTACGTGCATACGGTTTTCCGCTTGATCGAAAACGATCGACTGCGGCGAATCGATAATGGCGTCGGCGACCTCTTCTCCGCGATGGGCGGGAAGACAATGCATGAACACGGCGTGGGGTGCGGCTTGGGCCATTAGTTCGTCATTGACCTGGTAAGGCCCCAAGGCCAGCTTGCGCTTCTCGGCCTCGCGCTCGTGGCCCATACTCGTCCAGGTGTCGGTATAAACGGCATCGGCTTCGGAAACCGCCTCATTGGGATCGGTGAACAGGGAAATGCTGGCTCCGGTTTCCCTCGCCATTGCTCGCGCATCCGCCAGGACTTGTGCGTCCGGCTCGTAGAGAGGAGGCGTGGCCACACGCATGGAAGAGCCGAGGGCCGCGCAGGTGAGCAGCAAGGAATGGAGGACATTGTTGCCATCGCCTACGAATGCAAGCTTCAGATTCTGCACTTGGTCAAACTTCTCGATCAGGGTGAAGTAGTCTGCCAGCGCCTGGCAGGGATGTTCCAGTTCGCTAAGGGCATTTACGACAGGCACGTTGGCATACTCCGCCATCTTCTCCACCGTGGTATGAGCGAATGTACGCAGCACGATAATGTCAATCCAGCGCTCGAGGTTGTGAGCAATATCGCTGAGTTCTTCGCGGGCGTCGATCCGGCTGGCGGTTTGATCAACGAAAAAAGAGACTCCGCCGAGGCTGGCCATGCCTGCCTCGAAGGTCAGTCGCGTGCGCAGGGAGGGTTTTTCGAAAAACATCACCAGTTGTTTGCCTGACAGAGCGCCACGAAAGTCCGCCGGACGCGCCTTCATCAGCGCACTCAGCTCGAGGATTGCCTCAATCTCGTCCCGAGATAGGTCGCGAATGGAAATCAGATCGCGCAACCAGAATCCCTTCGGGTGGGCAACGCCGACCACCTGCGAAGCCCCGACTGTCTGGCTGGTCATGCTCTGCTCCTTGCAATTCTGGATTTGCCCTTTTGGCGGGCTGGACTCAGCTCGCCGAGAGCCCGGTCAAGTTCCTGGGTGACTTGGTCTATGTGCTTCTTCTCGATGATGTACGGCGGTAGAAAGCGAAGCGCGGTGTCGTTCGTACGATTAATCAGAATTCCCCGCTGAAGGAGACGGTCCACCACCGCTTGGGCGAGATCGGCTGAGTCGAGAGCCCAGGCGAGCATGAGTCCCCTGCCGCGTACCTGTCCGCCATGTTTGCCGGCAAGGCTTTCGAGCTGCTGGCGGAAATAACCGCCGAATTGGGAAATTCGGCTGAGAAGTTTCTCTGTCTGCTTCAGGAATTCGACTGCCACAGCGCAGGATAAGGGACCACCGCCAAACGTCGTTCCATGCAGACCGGGATGCATGCAGCTGGCGACTTTGTTGCTCGTGAGAATCGCGCCCAGGGGTAAACCCGCCGCCAAGGGCTTGGCAACGGTCACAATGTCGGGCTGAATCCCGTAATGCTGATAGGCGAAGAAGCGTCCGGTGCGGCCCAGTCCGCACTGAATTTCGTCAACTACCAACAGGGCATCGTGTTTTGCCGTTAGCTGTCGGGCCAGTTCGAGGAATTCGGGACTGACGGGGCGAATTCCCCCTTCGCCTTGAATCGTCTCCAAACAGATAGCGCAGACGCTCCCATCAAACTGCCGGTTCAGATCCTCTATATCGTTGAGAGCGACGAAACTTACTCCCGGCATTAAAGGGGCGAAAGGCACGCGGTACTTCGATTGGCCGGTGGTAGCCAGTGAGCCGAAGGTACGGCCATGAAAGGAATTATCCAGCGCCAGCATTCGCCATTTAGCTTTGTGGCCGTTACGGTTCCGGGCGTGAGCGTAGGCGCGCGCCAGCTTTAGGGCGCCCTCCCACGCCTCCGTCCCGCTGTTGCAGAAGAAGGCACGATCAAGTCCGGACATCTTGGTCAGCAGCTTCGCGAGGTCCGCTTGATACTCATGAAAGAACAGATTCGAAATGTGAATCAGCTTTTCGGATTGCTGAGACAGGACTTTCTTAATGGCCGGGTGGCGATAGCCGAGTGCGTTGACACCAATTCCGCTCAGGAAATCGAGATAGCGTTTGCCCTTTGAATCGTAGAGATACACGCCGTGTCCACGCGTGAACAGCACCGGCTTGCGCTCGTACGTGGGCAGGAGCAAGTGGGATTCCGCACGCATTACCGAAGCCAGGCTCATGCCGCCAATACCTCCGTCCCGCACCCCAGTTTCGAGAAGTAAAATTCTGGCAGCATGTGCGCCTGCTCCGCAGGAAGGATTCTCACCCGGCCGACGCCATGATGCAGCGCGTGGCCGCACGCTTCCAGCTTCGGCAGCATGCCGCCATGAATGACCGAAAGGCGAATCAGTTCCTCGACGTCTTTCATGGCTAGCCAGGGAATAACCGAGCCATCGGCGGCTTTCACGCCCTGCACATCGGTAAGAAAGATCAGCGCATTGGCGCGACAAGCAATGGCACAGGCGGCGGCCATTTGATCCGCGTTCACGTTGTAATACTCGCCATCGCTGCCCGGGGCGACACTGGAGATCACCGGTATCCCGCCCTGCTGCCAGATGGCCTCCAGCCAGCGCGGTTCGGCGAAGCAGATCTCGCCCACATAGCCGAGGTCGTACCCGCTCGTGCTTTTTTTGCGGGCCCGGAAGGCCATGCCGTCGCCCCCGGAAAGGCCCACCGCAGACTGGCCCGCGGCACATAAGGCAGCCACCAACTGCTTATTCACGATGCCCGCAAGTACCATCAGCGCCACATCGCGAGTCTCCGCGTCGGTTACGCGCAGGCCATTGACGAATTCGCTGGTCTTGCCCAGCAGCTTGAGTGTGCGGGTGAGCGCCGACCCGCCTCCGTGTACCACGGCAATGGAGTGCCCATCACCGGCCAGCTGCGCGATCGCTCGGGCGCATTTTTGCAGCATGGTTTTGCTCTCCAGCGCGGCCCCACCGATTTTGACGACGACCTTCAATTCAGCCCAGCCTCCTCACTCCATCCGTACATCAGGTTCATGTTCTGCACCGCTTGTCCAGCCGCTCCCTTGACGAGATTGTCCACGCAGGAGACCAGCACCAGACGGCGGCCATCATCAGCCAGACAAAAACCGAGATCACAGTAATTGGTGTGAAGGGAAAATTGGATCTGTGGCAATTGCGGCGTGGCAAATACGCGAACCCAACGGCACTCCGCGTAGAACTGGCGGAAGGTAGATTCCACGTCGGCGGGCGACATGGGATGCGCAAGATGAGCATAAATGGTGGACAAGATGCCACGAGGAATGGGCAGCAGGTGCGGCGTGAATATCAATTCATCATCAGCCAGCTCCAGTTGCTCGAGCACCTCGCCAGTGTGCCGGTGGCCAAAAACGGAATAGGCAGAAAAATTATTGGCCACCGAAACGAAATGGGTGCGTGAACTGGGCTCCTTGCCGGCTCCGGAAACTCCCGACTTCGAATCGCAGACGATGCCCCGCGTCCGATCTAACATACCGCGGCGCAGCAGCGGGGCCAGGGCAAGAATAATCGAAGTGGGATAACAGCCCGGGTTCGCCACCAGAGCGGCATCCCGGATTCTGTGCCGATTCAATTCGGGCAGACCGTAAATCG
Source organism: Terriglobales bacterium (assembly GCA_051986135.1). Classification (GTDB taxonomy): domain Bacteria; phylum Acidobacteriota; class Terriglobia; order Terriglobales; family Acidobacteriaceae; genus Gp1-AA122. Next base: position 19,431 of record JBPYDQ010000514.1, read on the forward strand.
ATTTGTCTGTCACTTCCGGCCTATGGTCCCGAAAACCGTAGACCGCTCGATGCTGCTCTTGTTTGAGACGCCATGCACCACTCAGATCGATGACGCGCAATCCCTGCGCGATGGCTTCCGGCACCAGCGCGCGAGAGACTTCGGGCGGGGTCGAGAGAAACAGCAACTCGACACGAGAATCGCGCATCCGGGCCCAGGAAAATGGTTCCAGCGGATACTCGCCGTTTCCGCAAAGACGAGGAAACACCTCGGCTAGATTGGCTGGAGGGTTGGAGCCATTTTCGCGACTCAGGACGAGCGGCGCACATAAATGAGGATGGCGCTTAAGCAGGCAGATTAACTCGAAGCCGGCATAGCCGGTCGCGCCTAGGACGGCGGTTTTGAGTTTCCCGGACATCAGGCAAGCATCTCCCGAATTCGCTGGGAGAGCCGGTTGGCCGCTTTTTTGTCGGGAGAAACGATGAGGATGGCATCATCCCCAGCGATGGTGCCGACCACTTCCGGCCAAGTCTGCGAGTCGAGTGCCGCCGCGACCGGCTGGGCACTGCCGACTGCGGTCTTTAGCACGATCAGGTTCTGCGCCGGCCGGATACTCTGCACAAACTCACGCACCAGCCGCTCGACGGGCGGTAATCCAGCCTCGACCTGATGACCGTTGCCCCCGGGTAGGGTGTAGCCTTGGACGGTTTTGACCAGAGCCAGTTCCCGGAGGTCGCGCGACAAGGTCGCCTGACCGACCTCGAGGCCCCGCTTGGCCAGCAGGCGCTGCAACCCCTCCTGACTGCCAATCGGCCCTTGCCGTGCGATGTCCAGAATCGCCTGTTGTCTGGCCAACTTTGTCATGCTGAATAACTATCCATCCCTAGTGCATATATATTCGCGGCGATGAATAAATATTGTCAAGTAGGAAATGGTGGGCGGGCTTGGCTGGATGCGGCGCTGGCGGATTGAATCTTCGGGCGCAAAGCCGCTCTGGACCGCATAAACACAGGGTTTTTCGCCGGAAGCCGCGATCCATAGGCCCCCTGTCGGAAAAATCCATCCTGGTCATCGAAATTCTCGATTGTACTTTCACAGTGCTTTGGCGGTAGAGAACATGGATAATGGCGGAGGCTGGTTACAACTACGCGGACGATCACGATGCCTGCGGGGTGGGGTTCCTCGCCCAGCTCGGCGGCCCCGGGTCGCACGAACTGGTGAAACGCGCTCTGGAGGCGCTCGCCCGCCTGGCTCATCGCGGCGGGGTCGATGCCGACGGGCGCAGCGGGGATGGTGCCGGGCTGCTCACCGCCATTCCGCAAGGCTTCATCCGCCAACGTGCTCGGGAAGAGGGCATCAACCTACCGAAAGGGTTCGGCCTGGGAATGGCTTTCATCGCGCCTGACCAGCCACCCGCCGACGATACTCTGGCCAGCGCTGCGGAGCAAGCGGGCATTTGCTATCTGGGGTCTCGCCCGGTACCGGTTGACAGTTCGATCATCGGACCGCGTTCTTTGTTATCTCTGCCCCTCATCCGGCAATTCTTCTTTGCACCAGGCGCTGCCGGCGAAGACTTCGAAGCACATCTGTTCCGGTTGCGCAAACTGCTTGAGGCCACGGCGCCTGGGGTTTATTTCTGTTCCCTGTCTTCGCGCACGATTGTCTACAAGGGCTTGCTCACGCCGCAGCAGCTACCGATTTTCTATCCGGATCTCGCCCACCCCGGCTACGAAAGCTCGTTCGCCATCTTCCACCAGCGGTACTCGACCAACACCCGGCCCAGCTGGCGCCTGGCACAACCGTTTCGGTTCGTCGCACATAACGGTGAGATCAACACCATCAGCGGCAATCGACGGTGGCTTCGAGCGCACGAACCCGAGCTGCGGCGCGAGTTCGGTCTACCCGATGAATCCGCTCTGCTCGAGTGGGGCATGAGCGATTCGGCAAGTTTCGACAATAGCTTCGAAATTCAATTGCGACAGGGCCGAAGTCCGGTAGAAGCTGTCTCCCGTCTGGTTCCGCCCGCGTGGGAAGGCGACGACAGCATACCGACGGCGCTCGACCGCTTCTATCAGGCCAACGCCGGCGAACAGGAACCTTGGGATGGACCGGCGGCGCTGATTTTTGGCGATGGGCAGATGGTCGGCGCCAAACTTGATCGCAACGGCTTGCGTCCGCTGCGTTATACCCTGACGGCGGATGGGCTGCTGGTGGTTGGGTCCGAAGTGGGAATTCTGGACCTACACGGAAGTCACGTGGTCGAACGGCAGCGGCTCGGGCCGGGGGAAGTGCTCATCGCCGACCCCGCGAATGGAATTCTTTACCGTCCCAACGAGGTGGCCGAATTAATCGCGCGCAACTGCCAACCGATCAGCCGGACGATCATTCGCCCGCAGAACAAGGTCGCTTCCTTCAGCCCGCAGCATAAGCGACTCCTGGCCGCGTCGGGGTGGACGGAAGATCAGTTCCGCATGCTGTTTCAGCCGCTCGTCGAAGACGGTCAGGAAGCGCTTTGGAGCATGGGCGACGATGCCCCGCCGGCGTTTCTGTCAAACCTGCCTCGGCCTCTCTGGGATTACTGCAAGCAGCGTTTTGCCCAGGTGACGAACCCGCCTATCGATCCGCTGCGCGAAAGCCATGTGATGGCACTCGACGTCTACCTGGGCAAGAACCTGGTGCTTTCGTCTCCTCTGCTCGACGCCGGCCAACTCGACCAGTTGCGGGCAACGCTCGGGCCGGCTCAGCCGATTGATTTTACTTTTGAAGCCGCTGGCGGCGGGGACGCCGTCGACGCTGCGCGGCACGCCTTGAGAACCATCGGCGAGCAGGCCTCCGCCGCTTGCGCCAGCTCCAGGATCATCGTGTTGAGTGATCGCGGGTTGAGCGAAACACGCGCCGCCCTACCTGCCCTGCTTGCGCTTTCCGCCGTGTGGAAAGCGATGGTTCTCGCCGGGCAGTGGCGAACTCCCCTGATCGTCGAGTCCGCGCAGGTCATCGATACCCATCATTTCGCTCTTTTGATCGCGGGCGGAGCGAGCGCCGTGCATCCCTGGCTGGCAATGGAGATGGCCAGGCATTTTTCGACCGAAGGGGTGGCGCATTACCGGGCGGCTCTCGAGAAAGGACTGCGGAAGGTGCTCGCGCGCATGGGTATTGCCACGGTGGCGAGCTACCGCAACAGCCAGCTATTCGAAACCATCGGCTTGGATTCCGAGCTGTGCCGGGACTTCTTCGAGGATGCCGGCCAAAGCTTACGGGGAAAGAATCTAACCGAAGTTTTACAGGACTACATTCAATTTCACGCCGCCGGTTTCAGAACACCCGCCGCGGACTTCCGGGATCTTGGTCTGTATCGTTTTCGTCATAACGGTGAACGGCACGGAAACTCTCCCGAACTCGTTCGCCGAATGCACCGCTATATTCAGTCTCCGACCCTGAACAACCAGGCTGCGCTGGCTGAACTCGGAAAAACACGCGAAGCCATCGCGCCGCGCGACCTTTTGGAAATCTGCCCGAGCGAAAAACGATTTCTCGATGAGGTTGAGACGGAAGCTTCCTTGTTGTGCCGTTTCAGCACACAGGCGATGTCGCTGGGTGCAATTTCCCCTGAAGCGCATCGCACGCTGGCGATCGCCATGAACCGTTTAGGCGGGCGCAGCAATACCGGTGAGGGTGGCGAGGATCCCAACCTTTATTACGACCATCTGGAAGCGAATAACCGGGTCAAGCAAGTCGCCTCGGGACGTTTTGGAGTGACGGCCGAGTACCTGGTGCATGCAGATGAGATCGAAATCAAAATGGCCCAGGGATCCAAACCTGGAGAAGGCGGCCAACTGCCTGCGATCAAAGTATCTCCATACATCGCTCGTTTGCGCCACGCCGTGCCCGGCACATCGCTGATCTCTCCGCCGCCTCATCACGACATTTACAGCATCGAAGATTTGGCACAGTTGATTTATGATCTGCGCGCGGTCAATCCGCACGCGCGAATCGGGGTAAAGCTGGTATCCAGTTCAGGTGTCGGCATCATTGCCACCGGCGTGGCTAAGGCCGGAGCCGACGTGATCACCATCAGCGGGCATGATGGCGGAACTGGGGCCTCTCCCCTGACCTCGATCAAGAACACCGGTCTTCCCTGGGAAGTTGGATTACGTGATGCGCATACTGCGCTGGTGCGGGCCGGGCTGCGGGCACGAGTGCGACTGCGGGTGGACGGTGGGCTTAAGTTTGCTCGCGACGTCGTCATGGCTGCATTGCTCGGAGCGGAAGAGTTTGGTTTCGGTACAGCCGCACTACTCGCGGTTGGCTGCGTCATGGCGCGACAGTGCCACCTGAACACCTGTCCGGTAGGTATCGCCACCCAGGACGAGAAGCTCCGGGCTAGGTTCACGGGAAATCCGGAGATGGTCGAGACCTATTTTCGTACGCTGGCAGGGGATGTCCGGGTCATGCTTGCGGGACTGGGTGCTCGCTCAATAGATGAGATCGTCGGAGAGGTGGGACACCTTAAACCACGATTTGCCGATGGGAGAAGAAGTGTCGGCGATCTCTTGCAGCCGATAGGCGATGCTCCCGCGCAATATCCCTGCCCCCGTGAGGACACCAGCGCCTTGCACCTCGAGTTGAACCGGACCGTGGAAGAACTGGAATCGGTTACCAGTCGCAGTCATCGGTTTGTGATCAGCAATTCCGACCGCGCCGTAGGCGCCCATTGGAGTGGCGAAGTATTGCGCCGGTTCGGGGGGTCGGTCGCGGCAATGAATGGCGTGGATTGCGAGTTCTTCGGAGCTGCTGGACAGAGCTTCGGTGCTTTTCTGATTGCGGGGGCACACTTCCACTTAAAGGGGGAAGCTAACGATTATGTTGCCAAGGGATTATGCGGCGGAACCGTCACAGTTGCCGCGGGCGCAGAGGCCTCCGAGCGCGGCGACGTTTTGGTGGGCAACACGGTCTTGTATGGCGCAACATCGGGAGAATTGTACGTTGCCGGAAGGGCGGGAGACCGGTTTGCTGTGCGCAACAGCGGAGCCTTGGCCGTGGTCGAGGGCATAGGCCAACATGGGTGCGAATATATGACTTCGGGAATTGCTGTCATTCTTGGGCCTGCGGGAGGGAATCTGGGCGCCGGAATGACCGGCGGACTTGCGTATCTGTTGTGGGCTTCGGGCAATCATCGCCGCAATCACAAATCAGTACGTTTTGCCAGCCTGGGAGAGCAGGAGGAGCGCTGGCTCCGTCGCGTTCTTCGGCGGCATGTGCAACTGACTGGAAGCCCGCGTGCGGCCCGGCTGCTGTCGAGCGCGCTCTTACCATTCGTCAGGGTGGAACCTTTAGAGCCTCCGTGTTCGGTCGGCGAGACCTGGGCGCCCATAGTGTCCAAAATCGGCATGCCGAGAATGTTTGAATCGGACAAAACTCATTCGGAGGAACCGCTGCTCATGTAGTCTTGGGTGCGCATTATTTCCCCTGACGGGGCAGTTCTTCTCCGCGGTTTACACCGCCGGGCTACCTTCTTGTGGCGCCTCGTATAGATAGACCGTAGATAACAGCCTGTTGTCGCGAGTTAAGTCGAGAATGGGTTCCTGAGACAGAGAGAGGCGCGAGGGCCGTTACTTGGTCTCCAGCCTTTGCAACCGAAACAACAGTGTTCCCCAGCCAAGTTTGGCGCGCACCTGCACAGGAATATGATTTTCGTCGTTGCTGAACCAGACGGACACTTTCGCCTTTCCTTTCAAGGGCCCGGAAATCGGCTCTGCCGTCAGGCGCAGACTCTGATAGGTTCCCGCGGGTACCTTAACATGTTCGGTTGTTTCTACTCGGGCAGCTACTTCCGTAGTCTTAGGGCCGTCGCTCACGGGAAAGGTGAAGCGGTTACCCAATAATAGTGGTTGCGAGGCCAGGTAATAAAAACCTGTCACCGCGTCGGTAACGCAGCCCGGAATATCGCTCTCCACACGCTTATTTTCTCCAGTCCTTATGTCGGTGTCGCTGCGCACGGCCTTGCGGCGTGCATAGTCGAACTGGACCTCGGAATTCCGCCGGCGTTTCCCTTCTTCCGCACGTTTGACAATTCTCTGCGAACAAAAGTCATGTGGATCGAAATAGGATTCGAAGCGATCGTGCACCGTGAACATCAGGTTGACCACTCCCAGCGAATCGGCAATCGCGGTGACACGCTGCTCGGTTCCGATGGTGTCCATGCTGACACGGGCCATACCCGCGTTGAACATATGCCACTCCACCGCGTAGACGTAAGTTTGCCCATTGGGGAAGTGATAGCTCGATCGAGGTGGAAACAATCGCGCGGCCGGACCGATGGTGAGCATCTGATCTGCTGGCCGAGGTGGTGCGCTCGCCTGCCCAGCGGCCATCCCCCCGAGCATGGCGAACAGAAGCAGACTGCTGGCGTGCTGGCATGATTTGGCGATCAAGAGTCTGTGCCTTATGACCTTTTTCCGTCTTGCATGTTGGCAGTCAATTTGTGAACCAGAACATTTTAACGGCAAGCGCGGCAATTATCAGCGCAGCCCCTAGAAATGCATTGTACTCGCGGTGCTTCCAATACAGCTCCCATGAAAACGACCCTCGGAATTTGCCGAATGGCCGGCATCGTGGCCAGAGCCTGGGTACATGCTCGGCGTATTGTCCGAATTCAGCAAATCTTTGTCGCAGGAACATCTCTTCGGCACCGATTACCGGAAGATAAACAAGAACGAAAATTAGCACCATGGCCAGTGCAATCCAACCACTGCGAGCCGCAATGGTAAAGCCTGCTGCGGTTATCGCAGATCCCAGATACAAAGGGTTGCGCACATACGCGTAGGGCCCGCTGGTGGTCAGCGTCTCGTTCTTCCTGACATGGCCGGATGCGACTGCCCGGATCGTCAGCCCGAGCGCAGCGACCGCCATTCCGCTCGCCAGCGACCACGCCATGGGATGCGCCAGCCAGAGGTACAGGATGGCGAAAGCGAAACCCAGAGGCACGCGGATGCGCTTGGCAACCGCCGCCCAGCTACTCACCAGTCTCCCTCAGCAAGTCAATTGCAGCACTAACCACATCATCCGTGCTGATTTCCAACATAGCTCGATCAGGAGAACTCTCATGGGAGAGCGTGGTCCGGCTATGGGGGTTTCGTAACACTATGCTGCGCGTTCCAAAGGGGCCGGTGCGAGCCGGGTCCGTGGGACCAAAAATAGCCACCACGGGAATACCCATGGCTGCCGCCAAGTGCATGGGGCCAGTATCTCCGCCGACGAACAGTCGCGCGCCACTGACTATGTTTACCAGCTCCCGAGGAGAGCATGAGATCGGCTCGGCCGCTCGTCCGCTGGCGGCTTGTGCCGCGCGCCATAAAGCCTCTTCACCAGGTCCGACGTTGATGAAGCAGCGAAGTCGAAGCTGGCTGGCTAAACGATGGGCGACCTCACCGTATCGTTCCGGCGGCCATTGTTTGGCTTCCCACCCCGCTCCCGGGTTAAGAATCGCATAGGCGCCAGTCAGGTTCCCAGAAAACCTAGTGTCGATATTACTGCAGGTAAATTCCAGCGGAGGCACCCGCAGGGGCTGGTTTGCCACGGCCGAGGCCAACCACAGATTCTGCTGAATGATATGTGTGCCCTGGGCCAGCACCGCCGTCGTGTAAAACATGCTGGCCGCATTTTCGCGAGGCTCGGCAAAACCAAAAATCGAGTCCGCACCGGACAATCCTGCAACCAGAGAGGACCGCACCGCACCCTGAAAATCAACGGCTACGTCGTACGCCGCGGAACGCAATCCTTGTATGCTGCCAACGGCATCTTGCCAGGTTCTCCGTGACGTCAGAGATTGGCGCCAGCGCTTTAAATCTACGACATGAACCTGATCGACGACTGGCCGCCTGATGCCCCCGGCGTCGACATGTGCGCAAGCCACGAGATCCTGCCAACGCTCTTCCAGTACCCACCCGAAGTGAGTTTCGGGTAAGACCGCACGAAGTGAAGCCACAGCCGGCAAGGTGTGCAGCACGTCACCCATTGCACTGAGACGAACGACCAACAGGCGGGGGATCGCGCGCGGGCGCCCCGTTGACTCTGTCGCAGTAGAATGTGCTGGCAGCATTCAGGTCTGCTGTGGGTCCAGCCGTGAGCGGATGATGTCAGTGGCCGAGTGATTTTTGGGATCGCCCACGATAGCAATGCGCCCACCGCATGCGCGCACGACGTCGGCCTCGGGCACCGTTGCCGCGGTGTAGTCGGTGCCTTTGGCGTGAATATCGGGTCTGATCTCGCGTATCACGGCGCGAACGTCGGGTTCGTTGAACAGCGTAACAGCATCCACGTCAGCGAGAGCCGAGAGTATCTCGGCTCTCTCCTGATCTGGCATGAGCGGCCGGCCCTCTCCCTTAAGCGCGCGAACCGAGGCGTCGGCGTTCACGGCAACAATTAATTTGCCCCCCAGATCCTTCGCAGCATGCAGGTAGCGAACGTGTCCCACGTGCAGCAGATCAAAGGTGCCGTTGGCGAGGATGATCTGTTCGCCTTGAGCACGCCATTGGGCGACCCGGCGCTGCAGTTCGTCGCGAGCAAGAATCTTTGGATGAACAGAATTCAATGCGATCTCGTCACTGGCGGACCGTCCGCCAGCGCCTTTAGTATTTCCCGCCCGCTGGCCGTGGCGGTGCCGCGCTTCATTACCACGATGCCACCCGCGTAATTCGCCAGGTGCGCCGCTTCCTCGGTGGAAGCTCCCGCCGCGATTGCCGCCGTGAAGGTGGCGATAACCGTGTCTCCGGCTCCGGTTACATCCGCCACCTCGTCGGAGCCGTGAATCGGTATGTCAACCGGTTTGTGCCGCTTATCGAAGGCCACCAAACCGTCGCGCCCGCGCGTGATCACCAGAGAGTGCAATCTCAGTTTAGCCATGATCTGTTGGCCCGCGCTGATTAATCGTGGCCAGTCCTGGCCGATCGGAATGCCCATGAGCTGCTCGACTTCGGGCTCGTTCGGGGTGGCCGCGGTGATGCCAGCGTATTCGAGCAGGCGATGACGCGAATCGAGCGTGATCGGCACGCCATGGAAGTCACCTTTAGAACGAATGGCCCTCAGGATCTCCGGCGTCGCTGCTCCGTATCCATAGTCAGAAACCAAGAGGGCATCGGAGGCTTTCGCATATTCGTGGGCCGCCAGCACCAACTCGCGCCGCAGGTGCTGATTGGGTTCTGACGAGGGTTCGCGATCAACTCGTACAACCTGCTGGCGTGCGGAGTGCGTCATGCCGGCAAGGATTCTCGTTTTCGTTACAGTAGTGTAGCTTTTGTCCTTCAAAACCCCGGAAACGGGAATATGTTTATGGCGGAATGCCCTAATCAACAGTTTACCAGGCTCATCATCGCCGACCACTCCGACGGGCAAAACATTGACGCCTAAGTCAGCGAGATTATAGACAGCATTGGCTCCACCGCCCGGCACGACGGTTCGTTCGCGGTGCTTTAGGATCAGCACGGGTGCTTCGCGGGAGACCCGCGAAATTTCCCCAAAGACAAACTCGTCGGCTACCAGATCGCCTACCACGGTGACGGTGACCTTGGGAAACGATTCGACGATCTTCCTCAAACGATCGTTTTCTCGAAGCTGCTTAGTCATGTGCAAGTACTAACAATTTTCTCATTTTGCCTGCGTCTCTTGAGGATCCGCGTCATGGTGTCGATTGCGTCAGACGCGTCCACTAGGTCCATTTTGACTGGAACCACAGCCAGAGGACCGAGAGTCGACAGGTATCCACCCAGATTGATTGCGTCTTTCTCCGTGGTTACGAATCCGTCCGCCTCGCTGGTCTGCTTCAACTTCAAAAGTTCGCGGATATCGTTCTCGCTGTAGAAATGGTGGTCACGGAAAATGGCTTCGGCGGCAGGTTCGATCCCCGCGGTTCGCAGTTGCAGCAGGAAGTTCTGCGGCCGGGCAACGGCGCAGAACGCCACCGGACGAGAAGGAACATTCTTTGCAATTATTCCTCGGCGTAGTCTCCAGACCAGCTTGTTTCGCAGCGGAAACGACTCGGCAGTGGCCCCGTTGGTCAGAACAATCGCGTCGGCCCGGCGAAGCGAACTGACCGGTTCGCGGAGGCGTCCTGCGGGAAGCACGCGGTCGCGGGCATCTTCAGGCGTCACCAGCACAATGTCGAAGTCGCGGGCCAAGGCGCGGTGCTGAAAGCCATCATCGAGCAAATGCAGTTGCGTCCCAAACTTTCTTTCGGCATAAACTCCGGCCTCGTAACGCTCCTCCCCGAGCACTACATTCACACCCAGCCGGCGTGCGATCAAGAGCGGCTCATCACCGAAATCTGATGCCGATCCGGCAGGATCGACTGGAAGCACCCCTCTGGTTCGCCGCCCATAGCCCCGCGAAAGCACATCAAACTTGATATCACGGCTTTTCAGGAGTTCCCCTAAAAGGATGAGAAATGGCGTTTTTCCCGTACCGCCAACCGAGAGATTGCCAATGCTGATGACGGGTCCCTCCAGTCTCTGCATGGGCAGCAGCCTGCGGTCGTAAAGCCGGTTGCGTACAGCAACCGTCATCCCGAACATGGCGGCCAGAGGATTCATCTCGTCAGCCGCTCTAGCCGGGCTAGCAGCCCATCATGGTGGTTATGCTGGTTCATTTTGATTCGGCTGATTCAGCAAGTCACCTAGGGCCTGTAGCGTCTTCTGGGTCGCTCCCGCCTGACTGCGCAATGTTTCGACAGCTCTTCTCCCCAGTGCCTGGCATTCGGCCGGATTGGAAACTAAATCGACAAAGGCGAGCGGCAATTCCGCCGGGCCGACAACTCGCACTGCGTCAGCCGCCCGAAACAAGTTGACCATATCGCGAAAATTCTCGTAATGCGGACCGATCAAGGTGGCCACGCCATGTTGCGC
>JBPYDQ010000515.1:0-4422 GCA_051986135.1 Terriglobales bacterium
CAGCAATGCTCATGGTGCGCCAGGGCGCTAATGCTTTCCTGATCCCGAATGGTCAAAAAACTGGAACGCGCTGAAAAGGCGTGACGTCCGACTTTCGCAGTCCCCCGCTGCGGTCTCGTTTTCACAAGTCTCTCCCGGATAGAATTCAGCCTCACCCCAGGCTCGACAGCACAATATAAGAGTAAGCGTCAAAGGAGGTACATGGTGGAGCCATCGTGTGTGTTCACTGCGGATCATGCCAACGAGGCACCAAGTCTTGCTGGCAGAGAGTTCGGACGAGGTAGGAGCCTGCGTCCTCATCGAAGAGCATCCGGAGGAGCAAATAGGTCCGGTTGACCACATCGATCATGAGTGTCTTGATCTCCTCATCGCTGAGACGCGAGAGATTGGACCAAGGGATTTCACCAGCCGGGGTCTTCACAAAGACATCCGAGTAGTCGCCGGCTTCGGAATGGGGAGTAATTCCGGCGTGGTAGTCTTCCAGGACCGTGTTTCGGAAGCATTGCTGTGCCATATATTTGGCCAGACGCTTCAAAACCTGTGGATTCTGGGCCAGAAGTCTTGCGCTGTTCCGATCCATTCCGCCCACCTCCGTCACCTTCCTACGCCAGGCGCCCGCCCGGTGCAAGGTCAAAGAGCTTGTCGGGCTAGGAGGTGCGGGGATAAGTTACGAGTCTTGGCGAGGGAATCATGAGATGGCGGCCGCGACGCTACCAATGCCCAAAGTGCCGATGGGATTTCGCCGTCCGGAAGAAGAGGTGCTGCCCCGGATGTGGCACGTTGCTGCTGATTGCGTCGGATAATTCCACCGATGCCGAGCTCACCGAATGGAAAAGCTTTTGGATGTGGGAGCCTGTCAAGGAGAGGTGGGACTACATTCGCGACTGGGAGGAGCATAAGCGGGAGGCGATCGAGCAGCACGCCCAGCGGTGGCGAACGGCCTTGCTTAAAGCCGAGAAGAAGTCACCGACGGGATGGATTCAATGAAACGCGATTCTGGCCTACGTCCAAGTCCGCCGGGCCGTAGGCTGACAGGTGGGCGTCAGCGGCTTCTGAAAGCTGGCGTTACTGCCTCAAGCCTTCAACTGGTGTCCGCCGGCCGGGGTTTCCACTGACCGGGGAGCAGTTCGTGGATTCCGGTGACCTTCGTAGAAGGCAAGCGGCCGAGCACGTCGGTGAGATATTCATGCGGGTTCAAACGCCGTCGGCGACAGCTGCCCAAGATCGAGTAAATGACCGCGCTGCGCCAACCCGCATCAGGATGACCGATGAAGAGCCAGCGCTTGCGACCGACCGCGGCAGGGCGAATGTCATTCTCGACCAGGTTGTTGTCGATCTCAAAGCGCCCGTCCTTTAAATACCCGACCAGGGCATCATAGTCGTTGAGGAAGTAGTTCACCGCTTGGCCCAGCGTGCTTTTTGGTAGAAGTTTCGGCTTCCACTCCTCCGCCTGCTTCTTCATTGCCTGCCAGATCGGTGGTGCTTGCTCTTGGCGAATCCGGAAGCGTTCCGCAGGGTCGAGGGGCCGAATTTCTTCTTCCAAGCGATAGAGCTGGCGAATCTGTACGATGAACCCAATCGCTTCGCTGACCGATTCCTTCAGCGCCTGGTAAAACCTCCTTCTTGCGTGCGCCAGGCACCCGATGCGCTCCATCGCCGTATTTTTTCGGTGCACAGCCGAATAGACCTCGTAGGCATCTGTCTGCATGGTGCCCTGAAATCCTTCCAGTCTGCGGCTGACCACCTGCTGTCCACGGCTGCGGGAAAATTCCAAGATGACATCGCCGCGAGGGGCAGAGAAAAACCACAGATACCCTTGCGCTGCTTTGCCCTGTACTTCCGGGTCGAGCACCTTCACCGGAGTTTCATCAATCTGCAGGTAACGGCCAACCTTCATCTCCGCCCATAGGGCCTCGTAGAGGGGGCGCAACCAACGGGCGATGTGCTCGACCCACTGCACCATCTGCTGGCGAGGGATCTGCACGGCGTGACGTTCGTAAAAGCTCCGCTCCAAGTTATAAAAAGAAAGATGATCGTCGTAGCGCGCCAGGACGATATAGACAGCCAGTCCCAGTCCCAGTTTGCTTTGCGGAATCAGGCGCGGCGGCAGCGGCGCAATGGTCACGCCCGCTTCGTCGCAATGGCAGGCGTAGGCGTACTTCGGTCGCACCGTACGACGGCGAATCATTTTCGCCGGAACCAGATCGAACTCTTCGCTGACCTCCTCCCCGATACGGTGCCCCTCGGCACCACAGCGAGGGCAGATCTTGCTCTCCGGCTCCAGCGTGATCGTCTCTGTCTCGAGTACGGCCGGCAAAGCATGCCGAGGGCGTGGCTTTCGCCGGGCTCGCTGTTCTTCTTCGAGGACCTGCTGAACGAGCGGTGAAGGTTGACGGGCTTGCTCCTGAATATCGGCGGCTAACTGTTCGAGTTGCTTCGCTTGTTCGGCCGATAATTTTTCGGCCTTGGGGCCGAAGAGCTGCCGCTGCAATTCGGCAAGGAACGCGTGCGCCTCGGCCAGTTTCTCTTGCGTTTCGGCCAGTTGCTCTTGCGTCTCGCGCAGCTGCGCTTCCAGCTCCCGCACGCGATTGAGCAGTGCTTCCCGCGAGGGGTGCAGCGCATCCGGAGGCCACACTTCAGGCCATTCCATCGCGCAAGAGCTCCCGAAAATTGCCTACCAGCGGATACACGTAGACATCCTTCACCGGCACGTGCAGAGTGAGTTTTGGGTCCTGGCGCGTGCGTCCCTGCGTCGATCCGATCCTCTGCCAGTTGGCGGCTTGATAGAGCGTGCCGCGAAAACGGTCGCGTTCCACAAACGTCTCGACCAGCGCAATTTCATGTCCGTACTTCGCTTGCCAATCCGCAGAGAGCCGTCGCAGCACTCGTCCCAACATCCAACTGCCTAATCCGTGAACGCGAACCCAGGGCAGGATCAGACACCGCTGGTTATTCGTGATGAGCGGTAGATTCCGTGCTCGAGCCGCAGCGCTCCAGCCGATAAAGCGATCGCGATCCCCGCACTTCCAAGCTGCCGAACCGAACAGCAAAGCCCCCAGCACGCGGCCGCCGCCCTGCGTGACCAGATACTGAGCATTTTCGCCCACGCTGCTGCGGTACCCCAAATAGTGAAACTCGGCGAGCGCAGCGGCCAGAATCTCCCGCCCTTGCTCATCGCTGCTGACCTCGTGCACCTCCAAAGGGCCCAGTTCTGCAAGCGGCGCACCTAGCGGCCGGGTATCCCAGAGTTGGGGCGCAATCACCCGGGCGCGCATTCGGTTGGTAGGAATCCGACGGCGAGCCGGCAAGTCAACGCATCCGCGTTGCTCGAGTTTCACCAGCAAGCTGCGCACGGCCATGTCCTTCAGCTGGCCGGCCGGGTTGCGCCAGTTCCACACCGCAGCCAAGGCCCGAGACAACCGCCAGCGACTCCACTCGGGATGCGTCGCCAGCAGGTGTCGAAGCTGCTCCAGATCCGCCTCTGTTACTGCTCGCCCTTGCACGATCATTGATTCCCCGAGCATGGCCGGAGTATGGCGAAGGAAAATTTCGGAGTCCAGAGAAAAATGCAGGAGGGTTAGAGAAAGAAGAACGAAACAGTCACTAGCGGCGGAACCAGTTTCGTCGCGGCGTGGCTTCCAGACCATTCAGCAGCAGGGTCAACTCTTCCGGCCGCAGACAGCTACTCGGACCTTCCCCTTGCGGCCAGCCAAACGTGCCCTTCTCGAGACGCTTGGCGCAAACCCATAGTCCGCTGCCGTCGAAGTACAAAACTTTTATTCGGTTGTGATTCCGGTTGGTGAACAAGAAGAGATGGCCGGAGCAAGGGTCTTGAGCCAGGACGCTTTGCACACGCGCGGAGAGCCCGTTGAAACTCTGCCGCAGGTCCACGGGCTCCAAGGCCACGAAGATACGCGTGGCGGGCGAGAGGTTCAGCATTCTGGCCGCACCATTTTCAACAGTGCTTCGATCCACGCGGGTTCGGCTTGCGCGCCCAAACGCACCGTCACACCACTGGGCCAGGTCAGCTCCGCAGCCCACGCAGCAGCCGGCCACAAGGACGATACCGCGATCTCCTGGAATCCCGCGGCCGAATGTGGCTGCTTTCGACGTGGACCATAGATCCACCATTGCAACGTTGTCAGTTTCAAACCGTGCTGCTGCGCGAACTGAGCTTGGGTCAGCCCGCTCGAGCGATAGCGCGAAACCCATTCCGCTCGCTCGTCGGGAGTAAAGGGAGGAAGCTGTGACTTACTTTCAAGTTCTCGCATGCCGGCAGCTTGCCAAAACCTGGGAGCCGCCCGCCAGATGCACCCTGCTTACCGCTTACTATACATGCTCGATGACCAACCCTGCTCGAAGTGCACAAGGTCATCAAGCACAGCAACGGTAACCCTCGACAAACACACTGCGGAGACTCTC
>JBPYDQ010000516.1:0-14288 GCA_051986135.1 Terriglobales bacterium
CAGAACAATGGGCTGATCGATACGTTCCAGCGGAGTGAACAAGGCGGCGGCGGTTATCGCGATCATGCAAAAAGAACAACCATTTTAAATGGAAAACGCACGCGTGCGCGCTAAAGGGCTACACTTCAGGGATAAAGGTTAATACAACCTGCATCGAAGCCTCCGGTTTTCCCAGGAAAAGGGGGGTACCCGGGCATTGGTAAACAAAGGAGGCACGTGGCAGTTCGCCGGCATGCGACTCCGGGTCAGGTTTGTAAAGGTCTTCGGTTCCAACAGGGAGGAGGGTTGGTGCGGGGATCGGCCGCAGTTTGACGTGGACATCATAGCCAGGGGTTTACGGGAGAACGCCGCATTGTATGGGAGGCAGAGGACAAGCGGCCCGGGTCGAGGAGCAGCCAAGGTTTTTGGGGGCCAGCCAAAATGTCGGCCAACGTTTCGCGGTCCGCTAGCGTACCTCCAGGACGGGTGAGCAGGCTCGAGCCGGGGCTGCGACGGGTCCGTTTGAAGTCGAGACCCGGGTATGAGCGCTCCCGAGTCGAGGACATCAATTGCGCGCGTCTTTGCCAGGAGTACATTCTTCTCTGCCTTCGGTCGAGCCGACTCGATTGTAGAGAACTCGTCAGCATCGGCAAAAGAACCTGTTGTAGTATGAGCCGGGCCACTACGCCGTGGACTTAACGGGGGTTGGTTGACGCGCCATTCGAACCGCATCGACCAGCTCGCGGGCTGTCCGTGAGATTTTCCCGAGGTTTCCCTCGCGCACGGCGGCCGAATCCACCAGATCAGCACCGATGCCCAATGCGAACGCCCCGGCCGCGAAATAATCCGCGGCATTCGATGCGTTCACTCCGCCGGTGGGAATCAGAGCGGTATTTGGAAACGGCGCCTTCAGCGACTTCAGATATTTAGGTCCGCCGAGATTTCCGCACGGGAAAATCTTTACCAGCTTAGCGTCATTCTCCAAGGCACCCATCAATTCCGTCGGGGTCATGGCGCCGGGGATGGCAAGTTTTCCGGCGGCTCGAGCCGTCGAGAGCACTGAGACCGCCAGGCCAGGGCTGACGAGGAATTCCGCACCGGCATCCAGGCAGCGCTTGGCATCGGTGGAACCGAGCACAGTGCCGGCCCCGACCAGAACACGATCGCCATAGTCGCGAACCAGTTGCCGCACGACCACGGGTGCATCCGGAATAGTCATGGTGATTTCGACGATGGGAATTCCGCCGGCGCAGATAGCTTCCACGGCGCGACAAGCATGATCAACGTTGGCAGCGCGAATTACTGGGACTATTCCAACTTCTCCGATCCTGTTTATTACCTGGTCGATGGTCATCCCTGTCCTCGGCTCATAAGATTGGTTTTGTTCAGCGTGCAATCCTTGCAGTTTGTCCCTTCATGACCTGGAGCACTTCCTCGAGCGTCGCCATGCTTGTGTCTCCCGGAGTGGTCATGGCGAGGGCGCCGTGCGCGGCACCGCATTCGACCGTCCACTGCGGCTCCTGCCCGGTCAGGAATCCATAAATCAAGCCCGAAGCAAAAGAATCGCCTCCGCCAACGCGATCATAAATTTCCAGATCCTGGCGAACACGCGCTTCATAGAAGTTGTCCTGGTAAAAGCAGATGGCGCCCCAATCGTTCAGCGTGGCCGTCTTGGCTCGGCGTAAGGTGGTTGCTACCACCGAGATCTTCGGAAAGTCCTGAGTGACACCCTTGATCATGGCCTTGAAATTCGTCGGATCGAGTTTCGAATGACTTTCGTCCAGTCCGGCCACAGGGAACCCCAGGGAGGCGGTGAAGTCCTCTTCGTTTCCGAGCATTACGTCTACCAAGGGGGCAAGCATCCGGTTCACTTCCTGGGCCCGAGTCTTGCCACCGATGGATTTCCATAGTGAGGGACGATAGTTCAAGTCATAGGAAACGACCGTACCCGCACGATTGGCTGCTTGCATGGCTTCTTTGGCTACCTGGGGCGTCGTTTCCGAAAGGGCGGCAAAGATTCCACCAGTATGAAACCATCGAGCGCCCTCTTTTTGGAAAATCGAGTCCCAATCGATGTCACCGGGCTTCAGCTGCGAAACTGCGGTGTGGCCGCGATCCGACGAGCCAAGGGCGGCACGTATCCCGAAGCCACGCTCGGTAAAGTTGAGTCCGTTGCGAACGGTGCGGCCAACGCCGTCGTGCGCAACCCACCGAAGATGTTTCAGGTTGACGCCTCCCTGGAGCATCAAATCTTCGACCAGGCGGCCGATGGGGTTATCCGCAAGAGCGGTGACGATAGCGGTATCCTGCCTGAAGCAACGGCGAAGGCCGCGAGCGACGTTGTATTCGCCTCCGCCTTCCCACGCGCGAAAATGGCGGGTAGTGGCGATGCGGTCATTGCCGGGATCGAGGCGTAGCATGACTTCACCAAGGGCCACCAGGTCCCATTGGCAACCAGCTTTCGGCCTGATTTTCAGTTCTGCCATGAATCACACATTCTCATTAGTCCGTGTTCACCGCCATGGCGCTTCGAGCCAGGGACGGCGGCTCGACTAATTGTCTCTCCGGATCAACCAGCAGCCATGCCAGAGCCCCGCTAGCACACAATGCCGCTGCGACCAGGAATGATGCGGTCCAGCCGAAGTGTTTGGCAATAATCGGGGTAAGCGACGAAGTCACTGCGCCGCCAATCTGGTTGGCCATATTCATGAAGCCGGACACCGGGCCGGCGTGAGTTCCCGCGATATCGACAGTCACCGACCAGAAAGAACTCTGCGATAAATAGAGAACGCCGGCGCCGCCGGCAAGAACCAGGCTGGCCAGTCGCGCACTGCTCACTTCCGAGCCCAAGGCCAGGAACGCGCCGGCACCCAGGATGGAAAGGCAGGCCAGAACCGACCGGCCCACGCGCAGACCATATCGTTTGCTCAGGCGGTCGTTCAGCGCCCCTCCGAGAAGGCAGCACAGCGCCATGGCAAGAAACGGGAGCATGGCATAGACGGCGCTGGCCTTAAGGTTCAGGTGGCGCGCCTGCGCGAGGTAAATGTAGAACCAGGAAAAGTAAATCCAGGCAACGTAGCCATAGCAGAAGTAACTGGCGGTAACTGCCCAAACCTCTTTGCTTCTAAGAATTGCTTTCCAGTCGACACGAAGGATTGGCTGCGGCTGGGCGGGGGCCAGGTTCAGCCCGGCTTGGATGCTTTCGAGTTCTGTTCTCGAAACCCGGGGATGTTCGATTGGCGTATCCCTGGCAAGACGGTACCAAACCGTACCTGCGACAAACCCAATGACGGCACACACCCAAAACGATGTGCGCCAACCCTGGCGAAGAATCACATAGGTGACTAGGGGAGGCGCGAATCCTGCGCCGGCGCCCACGCCGGCGAAAATCCAGCCGTTGGCGATGCCACGCTCCTGCTTTGGAACCCATTGTGCGATGAATTGGTTAGAAGCGGGATAGACGACTGCTTCTCCCGCACCCAGAAGAAAGCGCACGGCCATCAACAGAAATAGTGCGCCCCCGATGCTGGCAGGAATTGATGCGGTGACCGCGGTGAACAGACCCCACCAGACCACGCCGCCCGCCAGCACCCGACGCGGTCCGAACCTTTGGGCCAGGTAGCCTCCGACGGTTTGGAACAACGCATAGCCAATCAGGAAGGCGCTGAAAATCCATCCCAGTTGAATGTTCGAGAGGCCGTAGGTATTAGCAATGGAACTACCCGCCACGGAAATATTGACCCGATCCAGATAGGCGACCGCGCTCAACACAAAGAGCCAGAAGATGAGCAGCCAGCGCAGGTTGCTGGATTGGCTAGTGTTCATAAGCTCGCCTCGCCTGCCCCTCGGATGCCCGGCTTGTTACCCCTCGACAGCTGTGCTATTTTCGCGGGCTGCTGCTTATCGAATGAAAAAATTGCGAGGCAACATTGATCCCACGAATGTTTGTCGCTGCGGTAGGAATTGTGTTGGTCGTTTCTGCGCAGGCTCAACTCGGTTTTTTTTCTCGTGAACAACGCTTGGCTTTTACCGCTGACTGGCACGGCGAGCGTTTTCCCGATGGGCGTCCACGGGTTCCCGACTCCGTGTTGCAGCGTTTGCAGACGGTGAGCGCGGAAGAGGCTTGGGACACCCTCGAGGACGCCGGGTTTCGCAATCAGTTCGAGGGCGGATGGAAGATTATCAATCCGGGTGAGCGGCTGGTGGGACGCGTGGTGACGGCAGTATTCATGCCGAAGCGGCCTGATGTCGACGCCGTGGTGCAGGCGAATGGAAAGAAAGAAGGCCGGATTGGCGATGAGAACTCGTGGATCATTGATATTCTTCAGCCCGGCGATGTACTGGTGGTTGATCTTTTTGGAAAGATTCGCTTCGGAACGATTATTGGCGACAATCTGGCGACCTCCATTTACAGCAAGAGCCACAATGGGCTGATCGTGGATGGCGCTATTCGCGATGAATCGGGAATCGAGGAGATCAAGCGTTTCCAGTGCTATGTGCGGGGCGTTGATCCTTCGGCGCTCGAAAACGTGATGTTGACGGGCATCAATGTACCGATTCGTATCGGGCGGGCGACGGTGATGCCTGGTGATATTGCCATCGGCGATCCCGAAGGAGTTACGTTCGTACCGCCGCAGTTGGCGGCAAAAGTCGCGGATGATGCCCAGATGACTCACCTGGTGGATGAGTGGGGCCACACGATGCTGCGGGAAGGGAAGTACACACCCGGGCAGATTGATGCCAAGTGGACCCGAGGCATGGTCGACGAGTTCAATACCTGGCTGGCGCAGAAGGGGTCGAAGCTGCGCATGCCGCTGCCCTAGGCACGAAATTCCTTGGGTTTGTGGCACTAGGACATTGGCTCGTTTCCCGGCGCTTATGACGCCGACTCATTTCTGCCTAGGTGCTTTTCTCGTCGCACCAAATCAACATTCATCAGGCAGAGTGGTCCCGTAACAACTCGACCATCCGCTCGGCTACAATCTTCTCCTCTCCCGGCTGTAACTGGAACGAGTTCATCACTAATCCAGGATACCCCTCACTGCCGCCGCCACCGATCACGATGGAAGGCTTACCTGCGCGCAGGAGTCGGGAGGCCTCCTCCGGGGTCAGGCGGATCTGGTTCTGATCCCAAGTGAGGTTCATGTGAGGCACACGATTCGCGACCGGCGGCATGAAGTAGTTTGTGCTGACACCGGCGATTTTCCTGACCTGCTGCGAAATGGTTTCCAGGCGTTGTTGCCATTCCGTGGCTAACGCCTCCTGATCTTCGTTCAGGTGGATCTCGAGAGCTTTAATCATGGCCACGATTTCTTCTTTGCCGACCTTTTGGCTGCGGCCGATCGTGTCCTCATAGGGACTGTTATTGAGCAGCGCGTAATGAACCAGATCTTCGCGACCGAGCAGCAGGCCGGCGCATTGCGGGCCGCGAATCGCTTTGCCGCCGCTGAAGGTGACCAGGTCATAGCCCATGTTGGCGTAATCCCAGAGATGAGAAACAGGGGGAGTGTCGGCAGCGGCGTCGTTCATCGAGGGGATGTTGAACTGCTTGGCCAGCTTGACCCACTCGTCGACCTTGATCTGTCCTACGGGATTGGCGAAATTGGAGAAGTGCATCATCGCGGTGCGATCGCTGATGGCGCGGCGAAGCTGGTCGCGAGTTTCAATCTCGACCAGTCTTATGCCGGTGGTGCGCAATTGGTGATCGAAAGGATTGCGGTGCGACTTCTGGATGATGACTTCCGATTTCATGCCGGTCAGATCCGGCAGTTGCCTGATCAGGGTTTCGTTGTCGCCGGTAAGAATGCCGGCAAGACCGGATTGAATGGCGGCGGCGGCGCCGGAGGTCACCAGCGCGCTATAGCCTTGAGGTAGATTCAGCATTTGAGCGATACGTTTGCCGGCCGCGGCTTCCAGTTGTGGAATGCTCACGTAGTGGCGGGCGGCTTGTTCTATGACCGCTTGAATCTCGGGGTGGGGAAGGGAGCCGCCAAGCGTGGTCATGGTTCCCTCACAATTGATGACCGTGGTTACACCGAGTTCTTCATAAACATTGCCGGTCGAACCGAAGCCGACCGGTTTTACGAGCGATGGCGCCGGGCGACTCGCGGCAAGAGATTTGAGAGGAGCGACGGCCGCGGCTGCCAGGGTTGCAACTCCTCCCAGGAAGCTGCGACGATTCCAGCTAACGTTCAGTCTCATCGACAGCTCCTTGCAGCCGACTTATTCGAGTTAGCGAAGCTGACTATCATTTGGAATTTCCTTCCGCGGAATGGTCCGGGTGGAGAGAACTGGGCAAGGCGAAGGTAAAAATATCGCTGCCCGCAGCAATAGCCACGTATTGCCTTTCACCTAGGCCATAGCTCATGGGTGATGCATCGATGCTCTGGCCGGTGTTGAAATGCCACAATGGCTTTCCGGTGTGCGCATCGACGGCTTCTAACGAGTAGGAATCGTCGGCAAAGAAGACGAGGCCTCCGGCGGTGGTCATGGTTCCCCCCGCGGACCAGCCGCGGCTGACCTGGGGGTAGCGCCATCGGAACTTCTCCGCGCTCAGGTCAAAGGCAAGCAGAAACCTCTGACGCTCTTCTCCGGAGATATGTTTTACGCCGGTGGAGTAGTAGGTGATTCCCTCGGCAAATTCCTGCGGCTTGCGGTAGTAAGTCTGACACTCTTCCAATGCCTTGAAATAGAACATGTGAGTGATCTCGTTATAGGCGGGAGCGTACCAATTGGTGGCGCCTGCGTAGCCGGGACAGACGCGGGTTCCGGTGGCGCTGGGTGCGACCTCGGTGCGGATCGGACGGCCGTCCGCGTCTACGCCTTTTGCCCAATTCAGTTTTTCCACGAAAGGAACGGCGGAAAGGAACTTGCCGTTGGCGCGATCCAAAATGTACAAGAATCCGTTCCGATTGGCCTCCACCAAAAGTTTCCTCGCTTGCCCCCGATAGACGGCGTCAATCAGCACTGGGGTCTCGGTAGCGTCATAATCGAATAAGTCGTGCGGGGTGAATTGGAAGTACCATTTGAGCT
The DNA here is from genome assembly GCA_051986135.1 of Terriglobales bacterium. Taxonomy (GTDB): domain Bacteria; phylum Acidobacteriota; class Terriglobia; order Terriglobales; family Acidobacteriaceae; genus Gp1-AA122. The sequence continues at coordinate 7,012 of JBPYDQ010000516.1, forward strand.
TGCCAGTATCGGGGTCGAGCGCCAGAACCGAGTCGGTATAAAGATCATCGCCGGGGCGCACGTCGCCATCGAAATCCGGCGCGGGATTGCTCGTGCCCCAGTAAATTGTGTTCAGTTCGGCATCGTAAGTGCCGGGCATCCAGGTTGTTCCTCCGCCGCGCCGATAGAGGTCTCCTGGCCAGCTTGCGGAGCCGAATTCACCGGGCGCGGGAATCGTCCAGAAGCGCCAGGCCTCCTTGCCTGTTTCCGCATCGATGGCGGCGACAAAGCCGCGCACACCGTCATCGCCGCCGGAGGTGCCGACCAGGACTTTATCTTTCACCACCAGGGGCGCGCTGGTGGCACCGTAATTCTTGTTGCCGACGGCATAGGCGACATCCCAAAGCAAGTGGCCGGAGCGTGCGTCGAGACAGAGCAGATGGGCATTATCGGTTTCCATGTACACACGGGAATGCCAGATGCCCACTCCGCGGCTGTGGTGACCCGAGGCATCGTCGATCAGTCCTTCCGTGGTGGGCCGTGAATAATGCCAAATTTCCCTTCCCGTGCGGGCGTCGAGTGCGAAGGCGTGGTTCGCCGCGGTGACGATCATCAAGCCATCCATCACCACCGGCGTGACCTCGAGCCTGCTGGAGTTAGGGGCATGGAAGACCCATTCAGCACGAAGCTGCCTGACATTGTCGACGTTGATCTCCGATAGCGCACTAAAGCGGCGTCCGGTGTAGTCGCCGTTGTAGGAGGTCCAGTTTCTGGCAACCGGTTGCACCCTCAGGTCAGAGGGCTGCACATCGATGGCCAGCGAAATGGTGCCGGGCGAGGGGCCGTCGGCGAGAGCAGAAACGAGCAGGCAGGCGGAAAGCGCCACAAGGCCTGCTGTTTGTCGTCGCCAGGGCATTGGTTTCAAGGTTCCCTTCGCGGCCACGTTGTTCCTAGATAGTCATCCTGCCGGGTTGGCCGGCAGATGCCCCGGCCTTGGCGGCAATTGCACTTGCTTCGCTGGTTCTCGTAACCAGGTAGCCGAGCTCCCGTGAAATCCGTAAGCCGGCTTGCTGCACGAGAGGGGCGAGCTGCCGCAGTCGCATCAGCGACATTCGCACCGCAGGACCGGTGACGCTCAGCGCCGCATTGACCGCTCCAGTGTGGTCCCAGATGGGGGCGGCGACGCAGCGGATGTGGGACTCGTTCTCCTCGAGGTCGCAGGCAAAGCCGCTGCGCCGGACTTTCTGCAGGTGGGTTTGCATCTCCTGCAGGCTTCCGATGGAATTTTGTGTACGCCGCTTGAATTCAAGGTGAGGCAGAACGTTGGCCAGCTCCGCCTCAGGCATATAGGCAAGAATCACTTTGCCAACGGCAGTGCAATGCAAGGGCACGGATGCGCCGATCCGCGAATAAATGCGCAGGGGCTCGGGCGAATCGAGCTTTTCGATATAGACCGCCAAGAGTCCCTGGCGAATGGTGAGATGAATGGTTTCGCGTGTCTGGGTGTTCAGTTCGTGAAGATGAGGCAGACTGAGCCTGCGAATATCGAGCTGACCGAGCGCGGCATGCCCGAGCGAAAAGCAGGCAATCCCCAGGTGGTAGATGCCGGTGCCGCTGCAATTCAAGTACCCGGCGCTCTCGAGGTTCACCAGAAAGCGGTGCACGGTACTGACCGGCAGCCCGGACAGCTTGGCGACCTGCGAGGCCGCCAGTCCCTTTTCAGATTTTGGAAATAACTCCAGGATGCGCAGTCCGCGTTGCAGGGCAGTAATGTTGTAAGTGCGCTTGGGCGGGTTAGCCATAGCTCCCATACTTTGTAAACCGTTCTGCAAAAAAATGAAAGCAAAAATTATGGAATGAAAGTTAAGTCTCGGTTACCGGCTAAAGCCGGCCGAATTTCTTCACCGCCTCTTCAATCGATTTGTATTTCTCAATGTAGGCATACATAGAGTGCTCTTTGAAATCGAGCTGCTGAGCCGCGGCCAAGATTTCCCCGGCCCGGCTGTGGGGAATCACCACTACACCGTCGCTGTCGGCGGAGACAATGTCGCCGGCGCTGACGGGAACGCCGTCGCAGGTGACGGGAATGTTAGCTCCCGCAAAGCGGTAGTGATTCACCGAGGTCGACGGCACCAGGCCGAGGGCGAAGACCGGAAAACCGATTTTACGCAGATAGGCGGCGTCGCGGAGACCTCCATCGATGACCGCGCCCGAATATCCGCGGGCATACATGGCGGTACCCATGAGCCCACCCATGCCGGCAATGTCGGCGCCGTCCTCCACCACCATCACGTAGACCGAATTGGGAGCGCCTTGATCGATGGCGGCCAGCATTCCGTTGAGGGCGGTTGGGTCCCGGTTGCCCTCCGCTCTCTTGAGCAGCACGGTTACGGCAAAGCCGGCAAATTTGGCGGGAAACAGCGGCTGCATACGATGACTCATGTACATGCGCTGGCCCGTTATTTGCTCGATCGCATCGGAAACGGAGGCCACTTCCACGTGGCGAAAACCGTCGAGAAGGGCAGCATCGTTGCCCGCTGCCGGGCTGGAGGAGGATTGCGCCCCGGCAAGTGCGAGAAATATTAATGAAAGCGCGGCCGCCAGCGTGAGGGTCGCACCCACCCTCGCGGATCCGATGCGCGTCGATTTGTGCATCCCGTCCTCCTGGTTGTATATATGTGCGCGGACTCTACCATCTTTCGACTCACGCTGCAAAAGATCGTTTTGTTTACTTTCGAAATCGGCAAAAGGAGATGAATATGCGAAGCAGAAAGGAATTCACTTTCACATTAGTGATTTTGGCGGGAATTTCTGTGGTCTCTCCCTCATGGGCACAACAAAAACGTGCGATCACAGTGGGAGAGTCAAAAGGCCTTCCCTTCAGCGATGGCATCGTCGTGGGGAATACCTTATACATCGCGGGAACCGAGGGCACCGACGAGAGCAAGCAGCTGAAGGCGGGCGGAATCGGGCCGGAGACCGAGGCGGCTCTGGGGAATATTCAAAAAGTCGTAAAGCAAGCCGGTTTCGAACTGGGAGACATTGTCTCGGTTACGGTATACCTGGCGGATATCAAAGATTTCCCCGAAATGAACAAAGTCTACAAGACGGTGATGCCCGACCCGAAGCCAACCCGGGCAACCGTGCAGGTGGCGGGCCTGGTCAACAATGCGCGTATCGAGATCTCCGCGATTGCAGTAAAGGCAAAGAAATAGAGCTAGCCGCAGAGGGCGTTTTTTCCAGAAACTGGTTGACAGCCGCTTAGCAACTGATATAAAAGTTGCCTCCAGGTATTCTCAAAACCGTCTATGCATTTTCATAGCATGAAATACCCCAAGTGCCCTGCCGCGCCCGCGGCAGGGTTTGTCGTTATCGGGAGGTTTTCTGTGCGTTACCTGCGCCACATGATTTTCTATCTCGCTGTTTTTACATTGCTCGGGGCTACCCTCGCGTGGGCTAGCATCACGGGAAGCATCTCTGGGGTGGTAACCGATCCGAGCGGAGCCGTGATATCCGGGGCCACGGTGGTCGCAACCGACACGCACACCGGGATTAAGAACTCGGTTGTTAGCGACAGCAGAGGGTTCTACAGTTTCCCCTCACTTCCCGTTGGAACCTATAGCGTAGAGGTCACCCTGAGCGGGTTCAAAACTTTTAGTAAAAGCGGACTGGTAATTGACGCTAACTCCGCCCTGCGCGCCGACGCGTCGCTGCAGGTGGGTGCGGCCAGCGAGAAGATTGAGGTCAGCACCGACACCGTACATGTCGAAACAGAAAGCACCCAGATGGGCGACGTGATCACGGGGAAATCGATGACGGCGGTTCCGTTAAATGGACGTTCGTATACGGACCTGCTGGCGCTGCAGCCCGGGGTGTCGCCGTACAGTGCAACAAGTGATCCCACCTGCCCGAACTGCGGTAGTCAAACTGCCGGAATAGGCGATCGTCCCGTTGCGGGTGGGTTGAATGCCGGTAACCAGTCAGTGAACGGTCAGCGAGAGAGCGCGAACGGTTTCATGGTCAACGGCTCGAACGTCGAAGAGGGCAAGAATAATGGCGCCTCCATCATTCCGAACCTTGATTCGATTTCTGAGTTCCGCATCATCACCAACAACTTCGACGCGGAATACGGGAATTACAGCGGTGGGCAGGTGAACGTGGTTACCAAGTCGGGAGAGAATTCGATTCACGGTTCCGGATTCGAATTCTTCCGCAATACGGCGCTAGATGCGACGCCGTATTTCTCAACCCAGACGCCGATCTTCCGTCAGAATCAGTTTGGCGGAACCTTGGGCGGCCCAATCAAGAAGGACAAGACGTTCTTCTTCCTGGATTATCAGGGCACGCGTCAGTCAGTTGCCTCGCCCGTAAATACGCAGGTGCCATCTGTGGGGAATTTCGGCGGGAACTTCTCCGATTCGACTTTCTCTAACAGCACCGATGCCAATGGGAACCCAATCGCGGCCGTAGTGAACAGTTCCGGTACGCCGATTGCTGGGCAAACACCACCGTGGGCGCCTCTTCTGTCGCAGCGTTTAGGATACGCAGTTAATGGAGGTGAACCGTATTATTACACGGCTTCCATGATTGATCCGACCACAATCAACCCGGTTACTGGGGCTGGTCAACCTTACGGCAGCAATTGCACCACCACTGCCCAGTGTGTTTTTCCGGGAGGTGTTATTCCACAAAGAGTATGGTCGCCGGTTGCCAAGGCATTCTTAGGCCTGGGTTTGATACCCCAACCGAATGCTCCCAACAATTTCTTCGTGTCCTCACAGTATGCGCAGAAGTTGAGGGACGACAAGGGTGGCGTTCGTATCGATCAAAATACGCGACTTGGCATGTTGTTTGCATATTACTTCAACGACGATTACTTGTTGAATTCTCCTTATCCGAACGGGGGCGCGACTGTGCCTGCAGCGAATTTTGCTTATTCGGCAAACACAGCCGGGCGCGCTCAGCTGGTCAATTTAGGCGATACCAAGATCCTCGGCTCGTACTCAGTCAACGAGTTCCGCTTTAGCTTCGTGCGCAACACGTTGGCCTTGGCCTTCCCGCAGGGCGGGGTTGGCAGTCAATACAGCTTGGGCAATTTGGGGTTTGACACACCGTGGAACAACCCCGCGGGGGGTATCAGTCCCATCGCGCCAGCACTAGAAGGTGTACCCTATATCACCTTCAACAATTTCAATATAGGAGTTCCGCAGGTAAGCACCCGACAATTCAATAACTCCTTCCAGTTCCTGGATAACTTCTCCCATGTCGTGGGCACACATACGCTTAAGTTTGGCGGGCAGTTCCACTATGACCAGATCAATGAACGGAATTACGCCGGCGAAAACGGTCAGTACTCGTTTACCGGTAATGAGACTGGAATTGATTTTGCCGACTTCTTGCTGGGAGCGCCTAATAGTCTGACGCAAGCCAGTCCTCAGATCCTCGACTCTCGCAGCAAGTATTACGGACTTTATGCGCAGGACAGTTGGCGGGCGACGTCGAACTTGACCTTCAACTATGGTCTGCGTTGGGAAGCCAGCACGCCCTGGTATGACACGCAAAACAAGATCGAAACCATTGTTCCGGGCGAACAGTCGCGAGTATTTCCCGGCGCACCACAAGGCTGGGTAGTTCCCGGCGATCCTGGGATTCCGCGCACCTTGGGGCCCACGCAATGGCACAACTTCTCGCCGCGGCTTGGTTTTGCGTATTCGCCGAGCGCGTCGTCTGGAATTTTGGGTGCATTGTTTGGCGGTCCAGGGAGGACCAGCATTCGTGCCGGCGCGGGGCTGTATTACACGTCGGTCGAGGACCTGTCACAGTTCCTGGAAGTTGGTGATCCGCCCTATGGACTCTATTACGGAAGCTCGAATCCGCCATTGCTTGAGGCCCCTTACTCAGTGCGTTCTACAGGAGGACAAGTTTCCGGCTGGCCGAGATTTCCATTCACGTTTCCCCCGACGAACGTTTCCGCGCAGAATCCCGATACGACGTTTAACTGGGCAGGCGTTGAACCCATCTCCTACGGTTTCTCGTTCGACCGCAGAAACAAGCTGCCTTATTCAGAGCATTATGAGTTATCGATTCAACGACAGGTTGGAGCGAATACGGTGGTTACCGCTGCCTACGTCGGCAACGAGGGGCACCGCTTAGTTACTTCGATCGAAGCCAATCCTGCCAATCCGGCCTTGTGCTCGTTCCTCAGCAATTCGGCGAACCTGGCACCCAACAGCCCGGTGTGCGGCCCGTTTAGCGAAACCCCGAGCGGAGGACCATATGTGACTGCAACGGGGCAAGTCATTCCAAGCGTTCGACCGCTAGGACCCCTATTCGATACCAACCCATACGTTTCGACTGTTGCCAACTCTCGCTATAACTCGCTGCAATTGAGCGCCAGCCACACCAGCGGATCGCTCAGTTTCCTGGCTGGCTACACCTACAGCAAGTGCATGGACAACGCGTCGGGATTGCAGGACTCTACCAATCCGTTCAATCCAGCGTTAAGCGAGGCGCTTTGCAACTTCGATGTAAACCAAAACTTTGTCTTTAGCTACAACTGGCTGATGCCGTTCGACCGATTCGTTAGCAGTGGTTGGGCGAAAAAGGTTGTCGGTGGCTGGAGTCTCTCTGGGATTACCAACTTCGCTACGGGCTTGCCGATCACGCTGAGTGAGAGCGATGACCATTCGCTGATTGGAGCTAATGCTGTCCCAGTGGATGTGCCGAACTACCTCGGTGGTCGTGTCCTTGCCGATACCAACCCACGAGACGGAAACGCCTACTTCAATACATCGGCGTTTCAACTCGAACAGATTGGTTTCCTCGGTAACTCACGACGTCGCTTCTTCCACGGGCCAGGGCTTAACAACTTCAACATGGCACTGCTGAAGACGACGAAGATCACCGAGTCTAAAGAACTGCAGTTGCGGCTCGAGGGCTTCAATGTTTTCAACCACGCCCAGTTCACCAATCCGGATGGCAGTATCAACTCGAGCACTTTCGGAATGGTGACTTCCGCCCGTCCTGCCCGAATCCTGCAGATTGGGGCGAAATTCCTGTTCTAGAAAGACCGCATCAGCAGTGAAAGGAGAGAGGATCATTCCAAACTCCGCAGCGGTGGTGAAAATCACGCAAGCGCTTGCGAGTGTTGCCCTCCTCGTTTCTTTCTCGTCAGCTCAACAATCCAAGCACCTGAACCGGGCCAACTCTGCCGACGGACAGCAGATATTTGCCTCTGCGTGCGCCGGTTGTCATGGGCTGGACGGACGTGGTGGAGAGCGCGCGCCGAATATCGCGCA
>JBPYDQ010000517.1:0-6073 GCA_051986135.1 Terriglobales bacterium
GTGAGCGGGACAGATCGGTCGGCCGCCCTTCGAGAAACAGCTTCACATCGCGGACCGCCTCCAGGTACACCTCGGCCGTGGTCAGACCTGCTACGCACGGCCCCAGGCATCGCCTTATATAAAACTGTAGGCAGGGACGAGGGTGAGTGCGATTCAGGTCGACCTGGCATGAAGGAATCAGAAAATGCCGGTGAATGAGATCAACAATACGGTAGGCGAGGTTGGCAGGGAAGTAGGGTCCGTAATACGCACTGCCGTCCTTCCTGAGCCGGCGGGTTACATAGACGCGAGGGTAGTTCTCACCCAAAGTTAGTTTTACGTAGGGGTAGGTTTTGTCATCCCGCAGGAGGATATTGAAGCGGGGCTTTTTCTGCTTAATGAGGTTGTTTTCAAGAGCCAGCGCCTCTTTATTGTTGGCTACAACGATATAGTCAACGTCCACCGCCTCGCGTACCAGGGTTCCTGTCTTGGAATCGGTGATCCTGCCCTCGTGGAAGTAGGAGCTGACCCGGTTGCGCAGGTTCTTGGCCTTTCCAACATAGATGACCTGGCCCTCCGCGTTCTTGTACAAGTACACTCCGGGCGCGGTAGGAATTGTCCTGATTTTCGCTTGAAGGTCCATGAAGTCGGAGTATTCTCATTTTATTAGACTGGACTAGGCCGCGAAATGGGTGGAGGAGGCTTGGGTGGCTGATATCTCGCCGGAGGGAACGGTTTGGTGGTGCACCGAATGCGGACGGATTGCCGCAGACAAGCAGGGGCGCATGGCGGCGCTGGGCTGGACCAAGGAATGTACCCAGAATGCCGTGCTGGTTCTGGAGGGTAGCATGAAGGTGGATGAAACCGGCCGTGTGGTCCAGGCAGCTTTGGTCGGTCAGTCAGGGCAGGGAGCCTTTCCGGGCGAGGTGAATGAGGTCAAAATCGCGTCAAGAAGGGGCACTCGGGGACAAACTGATTAGCCCTGGTCACAATGCTAAACGGAGCAAAGCGGCTAGGTGTTTGATAGGCTGACGCCTCACAAAGAATCAGTAGAATGGCCGGCCTTCTGTTCTCCAACCAGACTGTCGCAGCGATGTGAGTTTTATTGCCAACCTTCATCTGGCCATTAGAAATGAACAGGCCGGATCGTGTCTTGACCGTATAAAATTTCCATCCTTTGGTCGCGTTTGCTAGCACAAGACGGCAGCATTCGTAGTCCCTCGGCGCGGTAGTGGGCGCAAGTGCCTCATGATACATGGCTTAGAATGTGACTGCCCCTCCGACCAATTGGCATCCCTGTTGCTCAAGTAGAGGGCGGCACGCGTAAGTAGAACCAAGGGACTTAAAGATATAGCATGTTCTGGTAAGGATAAGGAGCAAGTTCCAAGATGAACCGCACTTCGCTAATCTCTGTTCTGGCCGTAGGCATGCTGGCTTCGGTGGGCTGTGCCACGAAGAACTACACCCGCCAGCAGACCACACCGCTCATCAACAAAACCAACGAACTCGATGACCTGACTGCCAAGAATACGCGCGACATCAAAGACGTGGATACGCGAGCACAGGAGGGCATCCAAAAGGCCCAGGCATCTGCTCAGGCTGCTGATCAAAAGGCCGTGGCGGCGGGGCAATCCGCCGATCAGGCCCAAAACCTGGCGTCCAGCGCTGTCAATCGAGTTACCAGCTTATCGAATACCGTTGCCAACTTGGATAACTATCGCCCAGTCGCGGAGACCTCGGTTCTGTTCGGGTTCGACAAAGACAACCTGACGAAGAAGGACAAGGATGCGTTGGACGATCTAGCCAAGGGCATTCCGAACACCAAGGGATACATCATCACTGTCGAGGGTGCAACGGATTCGACGGGCAGCTCGGAGTACAACTACGGTCTGAGCCAGCGTCGCGCAGACTCAGTCATCCAGTACCTGGCTTCCAAATACAACGTACCCGCGCACAAGATTTATCTAATCGGGCTGGGTAAGGATAAGCCGGCAGATAGCAACAAGACCGCTGCCGGCCGCGCCAAGAATCGTCGAGTCGACATCAAGTTGATGACGAACACGACCGGAACACAGACGCCGAACCAGAGCCCGTCGGCAGGCGCCACGCCGCCTCCCGGACAGAACTAAATTCTTCTCCCTCCTCCCCGGAGGACTTCGCCAACCAGGCCACTCACCCCCCATGAGTGGCCTGTTTTTCTAATAACTTACGAGAATCACTCCATTACAAGCGATCAGCTGTTAGACGAAACTTTCTAGGGAGGCGATTTCACGTTCTGACTTCTGGTCGACAAGTGATACGAGATTTCTCAACAGTTTCCCTCCGTTTAAGGGTGTCAAGAGTCTCAAATACGTCGCTTTGATGCCGCGTGAGAGTTACGATTGAACATCCAAAGAGGTCCCTGAATGAGGCTTAGCTTGGCTTGGTTCGAAACGCTCGGGCAAGACCTGCGGCTTGCGGTTAGAACTCTGAGGAAGAGTCCCGGGTTTCTGACCGTTGTTGTTCTTTCACTTGCTGTCGGAATCGGTGCAAACAGCACGATCTTTAGCGTTATTGATACCTTACTTTACCGACCCCTACCGTACGATCATGCGGAACAGTTAACCGCAATCCTCGAAACGCAGCTCAGCCATCCCGACTCAATGCAGCCTCCTCCCATAGCAGAATCTCTCGACTGGAAAGAGCAAAATCACGTCTTTCAAGATATTGCGCTGACCAGCATGGGTGAAGAGGACGCGGTTCTATCGAGTACAGGTCAGCCGGAGCGGGTCGTCGTACAGGACGTAACACCAAACTTCTTTTCCCTTCTCGGCGTGCAACCCGTTCTCGGCAGAGTTTCCTTCCCCTCGGAGATGCAGGACAACAGCCAGACGGTGGTGATCAGCTACTCATTTTGGAAAACACACTTCAATAAGGATCCCCATATTCTGGGAAGAACTTTTCAATTGAGTGGGATCGTCTCCACCGTCGTGGGTGTAATGCCTGAAGGCTTTGCGCCGTTCTATGGTGGACCAATTGCGCTGTGGCAGCCGGTAAACGCGGAGAGCAAACGCTATGCTGACCGTTCCGATCACTGGCTGATTCCGATCGCGCGCCTCAATCCGTCCGCCACTCTTGCGCAAGCTCAGGCAGAAATGGACGCCATTGCTCGTCGTCTGGAGCAACGGTATCCGGCAACAAACAAAGGAATAGGGAAAAGGATTGTGCCTTTGCGGCAAGTATTATTCGGATGGGCTAGACAGGCACTTTACCCGCTGTTCGGAGCAGTCGCTTTCGTCTTGCTCATGGCCTGTGCCAATGTTGCCAACCTTTTACAGTCGCGAACGGAAGTGAGACGAGGAGAATTTGCTGTCCGCTTGTCTCTTGGCGCGGGCCGAGGGCGGCTGGTGCAGGAGTCGCTTGTCGAAAGCGCTGTGTTCGGTCTCCTGGGAGGCTCGATGGGCCTGCTCCTTGCATACGGCGGCATCCGTCTTTTTCTATGGCTGGCCGGATCTGATTTTCCCAATGCGGACACAATAACCGTCAATCTGCGAGTCGTTTTATTCACGCTGGGGATTTCGTTATTGACGACGGTCCTCTTTGGATTAGTGCCTGCCTTCCAGGCTTCAAATTCTGCCTTGAATGCCGCGCTGCGGGAGAGTGCTCGTTCACCGGCGGCCAACTCAAGCTCAATGCTACGCAGATTGCTGCCCATCGCGGAAGTCGCCCTTGCCATGGTGCTTCTGATTGGGACAGGTCTGATGATCAACACCATGCTTCGGTTGCGGGCCGTCGATCCCGGCTTCGATACCGCGAACTTGCTGACGATGACGATTCAACTTCCTGAAGGCGGTAAGTATGTTGAACGCGTGGGAGGAGACATGGAGAAAGCCACACCGGCAAGCAGCAGCTTTTACAAGCGATTACTTGAAAGGGTCTCCGCTCTTCCAGGAGTCGAATCTGCGGGCTTCATCACGGGGCTTCCCACGCATTTTTCCGAGGGATTTACTTTCACAATAACCGGACAACCAGAGGTCGCGCCGGATCGAAGGCCACAAGCAGGCTATGACCAAGTGAGCCCAAGTTTGTTCCAGACTCTCAGAATTCCGCTGAGGAGGGGACGTTTTCTGGATGATCACGACACAGATGCTGCACCCTGGGCAGTCGTAGTCAACGAAGCATTTGTTCGAAAATATTTTCCGAACCAAGATCCGATCGGCAAACAAATCCGGCTCCGTTACGACCCTTATCCAACCGAAGAAGACCGGCCGCGTCAAATTGTCGGAGTTGTAGGCGATGTAAAACACTACGGGCTTTCCCGAGAAGCGCCGCCGTTTATCTACGCTTCGTACTTGCAGCAGCCTGCGGTGTACCCGGGAGGCTCGATCGTCGCTCACTTGTGGCAAGACCTCGCAGTCCGCGTGACGCCGGGCGGTCAAGCTGCCGATTTGGCCAAAGCGATAAGGCAAATCGTTCACGAAATCGATCCGGATCAGCCCATCTCCGGAGTGATGTCGATGGACAAATTGCTGACCGAATCGTTGGGAGCGCCGCGCTTTTACATGCAGATACTGATCGTGTTTGCGGTTATCGCTGTTTTCCTGGCGGGAATGGGAATCTATGGTGTTATGTCTTATTTCGTGAGCCAGCACACTCACGACATCGGCATCCGGATGGCATTGGGAGCGCCCCGCTCAGACATTCTTGGCTGGGTTGGCAGACTAGGTCTGAAACTTATATCTCTCGGCATCATCGTTGGCATCGCATTAGCGGTGGGATTGACACGCTTTCTCTCCACGTTCCTCTTCGGCGTGAAGGCCACGGATCCCTTGACTTACTTTGCAGTAGCACTTGGGCTGACTGCTATCGCGTGCATCGCTGGTTATATTCCGGCACTCCGTGCCACTAGAGTCGATCCTTTGGTGGCGCTGCGCTACGAATAACTCCCAATGTACTTGCTGACGCTGGTTTGGCCGCTGTCGATGCCGAGTTTGAGCAGTTCGGCGTGAATACTCGGTGCACCGCAAGGGGGGGCCCGGGCACATCCGACAGATTAGGTCTCGGGTCTCGCGGGCAACCGCTGGCCGTCCGGGAAATACTAGTCCGCAGTCAATCCCGGAATAGGCAGGAACCAATGTGGAAGCGTTGGAAGTTGCTTGCAGGTTCACGAGCAGTGACGACAACGATTTGCAAGTCGGTCTACGGTTTGCGGACCCGTTTCGGCTCGCTATTCACGCAAGTCATCGAAGAATGACTTGAGCTTTTGGGAGCGCGAGGGATGGCGGAGCTTGCGCAGCGTCTTGGCTTCGATCTGCCGAATGCGTTCGCGGGTGACGGAGAACGCTTGACCGACCTCCTCGCAGCGCAAGCATTTCAGAAGCTCGGCGAAGTAGATTTGGCCGACGCGGATCCGAATCCAGTGGATGTGTTTCTGTTCTACGACCATCCAACTATGCTGGACCGCGTTCAGTTTTCACTGACGTATGACCCATGGCAACGGGCCGGTCAAGGCGAGTTCGCTAAGTAACGATAGCAGCTGGTGTGCCTTTCACGCAGCAATGTCGCCGAAACTTACTCTCTCCGCGTGGCCTGGCAAGTGCAGTTGTTAACAAAGCGACTGCGCTCAAAATCCCCGCCCTGCCCGTTTGAGACGCGATGTAGTGCGCCTATTATTAGCGCAGGTTCTTCCAGACTTCCAGAAGCACAGTCACAGAATTGGAACGGCGAGTGTGAAGCAAACAAAGGGCATGTTCGCAGTAATCGACCCAAGCCAGCCCGAGATATAATATCGCGCCGATTTTCGTCCTTAGGGATTCGCGTGGCTTCGTTGATCAGTTTAAGTGCTTATGAGCGGGAAGTTCGTATGGGGCTCAAGCTCGATCGCCGTGGATTCCTGATGAGCGCGAGTGCAAGTGTGATGGCTGCGTCGTTTCCTGTTCTGTTTGCGGTACGAGCGTACGAGCGGAGAAGCCCATGACAGGAACTCACACAGTAAAACCCGAATTGGCCAAAGTGAAGGCCTGTGTCTTTGATATATTCGGCACCGTTGTGGACTGGCGTAGTTCCGTGATTGCCGAGGCTATTACCTGGGGCAAGGCAGAGGGTTTGAATATTA
>JBPYDQ010000518.1:0-5668 GCA_051986135.1 Terriglobales bacterium
GGGGCCACTCCCGCCGAAGTGCTGCGCTGGGTGGTTGCGCAGGGACTTCGATTGGCGGGTGCAGGCGTGTTGATCGGGGTGTTCGCTGGCCTCGTCTTGATGCGCTACGTCGCCAGTCTTCTGTTCGGCGTCAGCACCCACGATCCGCAGACGTTCGCGGGAGTCGCAATGGTATTGAGCCTCGTCGCCTTGCTCGCCTGTTATGTGCCCGCTCGACGAGCAACGAAGGTCAATCCAGTCGTGGCGTTGCGCAACGAATAGCCGCCCTTGCGGCCCGCAGATGGATAATCGTTGTCCGCGATTTCTCCGCAAGGCCCTTGTGTATGGTGGGATGACATGCCCGGTACGGTCAACTCACGTAAGTACCGGGCGGACGACGGGCAATCCAGAACTCATGGGATTGAATTCTCAGTTTCTTGTTTGCCGACGATAGATGGACTGAGGAAAGCTGTCCAGTTGACCGAATGTCTATGGGAAGGAATACACTCTCTTCCATCTCCATGCGGATGCTTTTGATCGGCGCAAGCGGGTTTATCGGCCCGCATGTGGTCCGCGGCCTTGTGGACCGCGGGCATGAAGTCGCTGTCTTCCATCGCCGGAAGGCCGCGGTATCTTTTCCTAGCGACGTGCGGACCATCGCTGGCGACCGCAACCACTTGAGGGAATATGCGGCCGCGCTGCGCGAGTTCGAGGCGGAGGTAGTCATCGACATCATCCTCAGCTCCGCCGCTCAAGCCCGACAATTGATGGACACATTTCGCGGCGTCGCGCGCCGCGTTGTCATTCTGAGCAGCATGGATGTTTATCGCGCCTGCGGTGTGCTGCACGGCAGTGAACCCGGTCCGCTGGAGCCACTTCCACTCACTGAAAACTCCCGTCTCCGTGAAAAGGCGCAGACCTATCCTCCTCCAGTGCTCAAGGCTTTGCAGGGTGTGTTCGGATGGATTGACGACGAGTACGACAAAGTTCCAGTGGAGCGGGCGGTGCTTTGCGATCCGCAGCTTCCCACTACCGTTCTGCGATTGCCCATGGTGTACGGGCCGGGTGATCCGCTGCATCGGTTTTATCCCGTTGTGAAGCGCATCGCCGACGGCCGACAGAAAATTCTCTTCTCCAAGGGATCGGAGGCTTGGCGATCGCCGCGCGGTTACGTGAAGAACGTCGCGGCGGCCATCTCGCTGGCGGCTGTTTCCGATTACGCGGCAGGAGAGATTTACAACATAGCGGAAGAGCCAGCGTACTCCGAACTAGAGTGGGCACAGAAAATAGCCGCAGCGATGAATTGGCAGGGTGAATTCATAGCACTGCCCGAGGACAAAACTCCGGTTCACCTGCGGACACAGGGCAACGCTGCTCAGCATTGGGTCGCTTCATCGGCGAAAATTCGTGAGCGCCTAGGATACCGCGAACCCGTTGCGCTCGAAGAAGCAATCCAGCGGACCATCGAATGGGAGCGCGAAAATCCGCCGGCGGGTGCCAGCTTCCACCAATTCGATTACGTCGCAGAAGATGCGGCAGCCTGAATCATAGAGGAGGAGTGGGGATCTTTCTCCAAACCGACTTGGAAGAAAAATATTGTATTACGGGCTAGTCGGAAGTCAGCAGAGAACTCTGCAAACGTATGTCATAACTCCAGCGGCAGATTGTAAAGGGGAATGCCAGTACCACAGACAAACCTCATTTCGCCCAACCGTGTGCCAGATGAAGACGCGGCGAATTTTGAGCGACTTACTAGCCGACGTATAGCACGGCGTCTGCTGCCCTTCCTTTTCGTCTTATACGTCATTGCGTTTCTCGATCGAATGAACGTGGGCGCGGCGGCTCTTCAAATGCCACGCGATTTGGGATTAAGCGATCGGGCCATTGGCGTCGGCGCAGGCATCTTTTTCTTCGGTTACTTCCTGCTGGAAATTCCGGGCGCGTTGATCGCAGAACGTTGGAGTGCGCGACGCTGGATTGCCCGCATCATGGTCTCATGGGGGATACTGACTATCCTGCTGGCTTTCATCCATTCCGCACGTCAATTCTACGTTGTCCGTTTTCTGGTTGGCGCTGCGGAAGCAGGATTCTTCCCCGCCGTGATTGTGTATCTCACCCATTGGTTCCGTGTGATAGACCGCGCCAAGGCCGTCGCCGCCTTTTATGCGGCAATGCCCCTCTCGTATGTGATTGGGTCGCCACTTGCTGGATGGTTGCTCGGGCTCTCCTGGCTCGGCCTGCGTGGATGGCGCTGGCTGTTCATTCTCGAAGGAATTCCTGCAATTCTGCTCGGCATTGTTGCTCTGCTCTATCTGACGGACTGGCCGCAACAGGCGCACTGGCTGAATGCTGACGAGCGGAATTGGATCATCTCGACGTTAAGCAAAGAAAAGGAATCCAAGCAGAAAGCGCGCACGTATACGATCTGGCAAGCGCTTCGTCACCGTGATGTGATTCTTCTTACCGCGTGCTATTTTTTCGCCACTACCGGAAACTACGGCATCGGGTTCTGGCTGCCGAGCTTCATAAAACGACTGTCCGGCGAAAGTGACACAAAAGTGACTCTGCTGGCGGCCCTGCCCTACCTCGCCGGACTCCTGGTTCAGCAGCTTAACGGTTGGCACTCCGATCGAACCGGTGAACGTCGCAGGCATGCGGCGATTCCTCTTATGCTGAGCGGATTTTTTCTTTTCATGGCAATCCGCATGGGATCGAATGTCTTTCTTTCGATGCTGTTCTTCGTGGGAGTGGGTGGGGCGTACTTCGGCTTCCACCCCGCCTTCTGGCCTGTGCCGACGGAATTTCTCACCGAGTCGGCCGCCGCTGCCTCCATTGGACTCATCAACTCCGTAGGAAATCTCGGCGGGTTCGTTGGCCCATTCATTGTCGGATATTTGCTGACGCGCACGCGTTCGTTCAGCGCGGGTCTTTCATTTCTGGTTGGCAGCTTCCTGGTCTCAGCGATTTTGATGCTTCGAGTTCGTGTGCAAAGGCGAGATATTCCAACTTGACTGCTCGATGCTGCATCAATGGATCTCAGGCTCCGGAATGGACGCGGTTCCTTCGAGGAAATCAAAGTCGCAGCCCTCATGCGCTTGCTTGATGTGTTGCATGAAGAGCTTTCCGTACCCGCGCGGGTAAATTTCGTTTCTGGGGCGCCATGCATCTCGCCGGAGTGCTAGTTCCGCCTCACTGACACACATGTTCAACTGGCACCGCGCCACATCGAGTTCGATAAGATCGCCATCCCGTAGCAGGGCGAGTGGTCCGCCGACGAACGACTCTGGTGCTACGTGCAGCACACAGGTACCGTAGTTCGTTCCGCTCATTCGGCAATCCGAGATTCGCACCATATCACGTACGCCAGCCTTGAGCAGCTTTTTCGGAATGGGGAGGTTTCCCCATTCTGGCATCCCCGGTGCTCCTTTGGGTCCCGCGTTGCGCAGAACCAGAACGCAGCTCTCATCTACATCCAGGTCTGGGTTATCAATTCTCGCGTTCATCTCATCGTAGCTGTCAAAGACAATCGCGCGGCCGGAATGTTTCATCAGCTTTGGATCAGCAGCGACAGCCTTGATGACCGCACCGTTAGGAGCCAGATTGCCGTACAAGATTACAAGCCCTCCGGAAGGAAAAACGGGATTCTCACGTGTGCGGATCACATCGGTGTTATAGATCTGCGCGTTGCTGATATTCTGGCCCAGCGTCTTACCGGTTACAGTCTGCGCGTTGAGATCTAATTGTGCAGAGAGTGCGTTCAGAAGCGCCGAAAGTCCTCCCGCATAGAAAAAATCTTCCATGAGGTATTGCCCGCTCGGCCGCAAATTCGCCAGCACTGGAGTTGTTTCCGACAACCGCTGAAAATCGTCGAGGGTCACCTTGATTCCTGCCCGTCCAGCTAGTGCGATCATGTGAATTACAGCGTTGGTCGATCCGGAGAGCGCGAGCACAGTAGCAATCGCATTTTTGAAAGATGCCGGAGTCAATATGTCTCGTGGCTTCAGATCCTCCCACACCATTTCAACGATTCGGCGTCCAGCAAGATTTGCCATCTTAGGGTGATTAGCGTCGACGGCGGGAATCGAACTTGCGCCGGGCAGGGAAAATCCCAGCGCTTCAGCGACGCTCGTCATCGTCGAAGCGGTCCCCATCGTCATACAGGTCCCGGCTGAGCGCGCAACACCCTCTTCGATTTCTGACCATTCTTGGCAACCAATGGTGCCGGCGCGGCGCTCGGTCCAATACTTCATCACGTCTGCGCCACTGCCCAAAATCCGGCCCCGCCAGTTTCCTCGTAACATCGGGCCGGCAGGAACAAAAATCGACGGCAGATTCATGCTTATGGCGCCCATCAGCAACGCCGGTGTGTTCTTGTCACAGCCTCCGAGAAGCACACAGCCGTCCACCGGATAGGAGCGGAGTAGTTCCTCGGTCTCCATCGCTAAAAGGTTGCGATACATCATGGTGGTCGGCTTTTGAAAGGTCTCGCCGAGACTGATGGCCGGCATTTCCATGGAACAGCCGCCGGCCTGCCAGATGCCACGTTTTATATCTTCCGCGCGCTCGCGCAGATGGCTATGGCACGGATTGGCGTCACTCCACGTGTTGATGATCGCGATGACCGGCTTGCCAGAATAGTCTGCGTGAACAAGCCCCATTGAAGCGGCACGTGAACGGTGACCAAAAGAGCGCAGGTCGTCGGGACCAAACCATCGATAGCTTCGTAAGCATTCAGCACCCTTTAGTGGCATATGAGGGAAAAGGCGGTCACGGGTATTCTATCCGCTCCGAAGCTTCGATTTTGCCATTCGGAAGGAAACAGGCATTCTCCCCGATGATGGCAAGACTTGGGAAACGAATTGGCAAAACGAGTTAATTCATGATGACAACTTCAGCAACGTGCCCTTTCACATGATTCCGTAAGTTCGGAACGCGCGAGTCTGGCGGTGTTGAAGGAGATATGCCTGCGTAGCTGTCGTAACATCCGGATTTAACTCATTGAGCGGTCCCACGCCACCTTTACCTAACCGTTTCACTTTCCAGAACCAAAACGCCACAAACATTGCCGTCATTGCGCCGATGGAGACGCCGAGCGTCAAAGAATGCTTCGCAACGGCGGCACTCATCAGCCTTAGCACGAAGTAGGCGATTAGGAGAACACCTGCAACACCAGTACCCGTTCGTGACAGTCGCTTGTCACGTTGCGTGAGATACGACCTCTCGACCGTGTGCGACTGGAAGTCATAACCGCAGTCGCATCTGGTGGCAGTCGGTGGATTTACGAGTTTGCAGTTCGGGCAATCCACTTGCGCTGCTTCTATTGGGAAGTGCGTGCGTGGATGCCGATCATGACGCCACAGGGTAACACGTCATTTGGCGTTACATCCCCATATCGCTCATCGACCCCGAAAAAGGCGAAAGAAAAGCGCACACTTGTGATATCGCCTGATAACAACAGTTGATTGGTCAGAGGGGGATGCTGTGAACTTCGGCGGGTAGCGTTTCGAAATCCTGCGCCTGCCTATTCGCTCGAAGTCTGCGACTGCTTGCGCGTCACGGCTTCCGCGACCAAAAAGTTGTCCGATTCCCGGTACACCGCAGCCACGTGCGCAATAGCACCATGTGACAACTCCACGCCCGAGAAACAGATCTTCAACTTGTCGCCGATATTCAGATTGCCGAAATAAGA
>JBPYDQ010000519.1:0-4084 GCA_051986135.1 Terriglobales bacterium
ACGCGATCGCCGGCCACGAGACCATCCTGGCAATGTTTTTGTTACTGGTTACATCGATGCTGATCGGTTGGTTCCTAGGCGGTCCTGATCTGGAATCCCGACGCGTGTTGGTGACCTCCACCGGCATGCGCAGTGTGATCGTCGTGTTCTACGTGGCGCGCTATTGCTTTCGCGGGACCAACGTCTCCATGGTCCCAATTGTCTATCTGTCATTGATGGTTCAGACCAATTTGTTCTTTCATCTGGCCGTCACGCGATGGCAGAGACTGCGGCCCCTGCCGAGGCATGCATAGCATCTTCGAAAACTCTTGGACTTCTCATTGGTAGTGTTGGTGATTTGAGCCTATCGGACAATTTCGTACCGGAGCCGTGTCCGGCGCGGGAGTGCGCCATCGCTGACGCAGTCGAGAATGCCAAGCGCATCCTCGAGAAGATTGACGAACGGCGGCCGACGGAGTGTCCTCAAACCGGAAAAGTTTCTGCTAGAGACCCGCAGACTTTGCGAACTTGAGCCCCTGTCGCGATTTTCGACTACGTGAATTTGAGTGGGAAAGGTTGATTACGCCGCGCCGATGCTTCGGCCTTCCCGGCGGGCTTGCCCCAAAGCCATTCGTTCCATGCTTGCTGCAATCAACGGTGTTTCTCGTCGGTTGTGTTCGCCCTCCACATGCTGTCGGGCCGCCGCCGCATCCTTAAATTTAATCTTGTGCTGCGCGATGAAATCCATGAACTCTTCTGTTGGATGGACAGTCGTGCGATTCACAAACTCGCACGTGTTTTCATCGACCTGCTTCGCGGTGAGGGTCCATACTACCTGCACATGGGTACGCCCATTGGGCGTGAATGCGTCTGAGAGAGAGACCAACCTACACAATGTAGGGGTCGCAATTTCTGCCACACAACGCTGAACCATAAGCGCGTGACCGATCATCTCGACGTTGACCAACATGGGCTTTCCTTCTTCAGTCAAAGTACTGCCACATGAAACGTGGTCGGAAGGGCAGCAGCGACGATACTCGCCCTCAGGCAATTTCAAGAGCCAAGCTGCAATGTCTATCTTCTCGACCGGTGCATTAATTACGTGACTACAAACAGCGTTTGAAAGTTCCCTATCGACCAAAATCGTGTCACTCATTGAAATCTCTCCCTTCTGAACACTAATTTGCCTTATGCGTCGCGGGACACGAACAACCCTATCCCCAACAGGAAAAAAGAAAACCACCACACGAAGTATCCAATCGTGAGTTCGGACCTCTCGGACCCAAAGATGAAATCCACTGGGTGTTAAAGACGAAGGCAGCGACCGCAGCCCATGCCGAGAATCTTCGCAACGACCTTGACCCGCGTAGCACAACCCACGGCGAGCACAACACGAAAAACAACGTCGTTATCACGCTTACGGTTGCAAGTACGGCATGCTGCAATGTCTGGAATTGGACGCCCTCGCATGGCCACGCTGCACAGGAGGCGTAGGGAAATGCCCTCCAGCCCGGCAGTGGTGCCTGCACATCATGCGCCTTAAGTACGGGAAAAAACCAAGCAGCCAAGTGGAGCACCCACGCTGCTAAGATAATAAAATTTGGTTTCCTCATTGTGCTGACTGGCTTTTTGAAAGACCACTTTTGAGCCGCTGCTGCCCCGGGCCAAATTGGGAATGCAGCAGGGGAAGCCCTGTGCCTTAGCTCAGTCCAACGACACTGACAGGCAAACTTATGGCACTCTACCTTCTCATTCAAACTGGTGGAATTGACAGGGCTTTCGCGTCAGCGTGGATACGGTGAATAGGTAAACAGTAGTTCGCCAAGTGTTTACTTATGATCTTCCGATCTCTCGTGGGCCAAACAAAGGACTGTGCACCGCTCTAGCGACCACGCCCAGGCTTCTCCTGCTGCTTCCCCTCGGCATGGAGTTCACGACCGAATACACCTTTCAACCACTCGGGTGAGCTATGCGTTGTTTTGACGAGTTCGCCGGCAATGAAGCGGGCCACGAGTCGATGCCCTCTTCCATTGGGCGTGTTGTCGTAAACGAGAAGGTCGTCCGCGTGTCTTCGAGCTTGCGGCAGACACTTCATTGATTCATCATACGACTCCGGAATCGCTGCGAGGGGCACCGATTGCCCTCCATGACCCATACGGATCAGGATGCGTCCGACATTCAAGTTGGGATCTTCGGTCGAGATGAATATTACCTTCGTTGCGTAACCTGCGCCTCTCGCATTTTCGAGCAATTCGGTGTCTACGACGAGATCCTCAACGGCAAAGGAGAGCTGCTCATGCATGGCTGCTTCGCGCTGCTGCGAAATCGGGGGAATGAGGGTAGGAAAGGCTTCTTTCAGATGGGCGTCGTAGAAGGTAGTCTTGCCCGCACCCATCGGCCCGGCGATCACTACTAGCAATGGTCTCTGTTCGCTCAAAGGATATCCTCATCGCGCTGTTTTGCGTGCGGTGGCGTTCGCCGCATCGCGCTGGAACTTGCCGGCAACCAAAGCTACGGGAAATCGCTTACCAGCAGGCGCGACTTCGAAAGTTCTTTTGCGTTTAGCGTCATACTCGTAATGCGTGCCGTCGGGAAACGCGTCTCTCGGGCCCTCTTGCAGACCAGCCAGATTCCCAAGCGCTTCTACCAGTCGCTGGCGCTCCGCCGTGCTCATTTGGTCGTAGCTGACTGATTTCTGTGTTGGCCTAGACGGAGCTCCTTTTTTGCTCGACCGTTGTTTTGAATAGTAGGCCGTCAACCCGCTGTTCACGAGTTGATTGATTGAGCAGCTTCGCGCTTCTGCGACGTGATGAAGCTTCCGAATGAGGCGCCGAAGCAGGACCACCTGTGTCTCTCTCGCGGTTTGTTTCTTCTTGCCCTGGAGAGTGACCAGCTTGACGGTGTTGAGGTTGACGGCCAGGAGCGCGTCGTTGATCGAAGCGGACAAATCGCCTTGATACCTTCGCTTCTCGCGAAGCAGCTTGTCTAGGCCGACTAACAGCCGGACATTGAAAACGTCGAAACCGGGATTTCTGCGTATTGCCACGGTCGCAGCTCCTTTGCCGCCAACCCCCGTTGTCCTTCCGAAGCGGTGTTACATACGATATATACCTGACCCTGATGGGGGCTTCAACCAGACTTATGGAAAACAGTTTGTGCTCCTTTTCGCGAAATCACTGGCCCAGCAGAACCGATGGTTCTTTCATCATGACTGCTTGCCACTCTCGAGGACCTGCTCCAGAGTGGCTTTGTTTCGCGTTGCGACCTCCTGACCGGCCAAGCGGAGGATTTTTGCATATCTCAGTCTTGCCCGGGCCCGGGCGGCGGGCAGCACATCCTCGGAAGGCTCAGGTACGCAGGTCAGAACGTACTGCAGCAGGCAATTCGTGAGCGCCACCTGCGTATGTACCAGCGTGAAGAGAGACTGTACCTCCCTACCCATATTTAGCAACGTGGCTACGATGCGAGCCTCTAGGTCGTCCATTGCCTCGGTGCCGTCGCCCCGCTCCAACTCATTGCTGCACGCAGCAAGAATAAATGCCTGCTCGGAACGAAAGCCGCGTTCCCGGGCCGCAGACCGCACGCGATCGCGAAATTGCTGACTCGGGAATAGCAGATTCCGCTCGATTCGTTCTTTTTTCATCGCATTTTTCTCCCCTTCTGGCAGGTGGCGCATTTGTGGCACAAATGGCCCGAATACAGCCACTGCCCATCTGCATCAAGCGCTTGCGGTTAGCTCCGAAATCCTGTACCGCGTCGCCACATCCCTTTATGTTCCAATACCCGCAAAACCCAGCTAACACTCCCGCTCCTTATCTGCTTTGTCGTCCCTTCTAGTCCTTATTTGTCCGGGATTGCCCTATTCCGTCCGCTTCTGTCCGAAATCCGTCCGGGTTTGTTCGAAGCTGTCCGTTCCTCTCCGTTCCAGTCCGTATCGGTCCGCTTTTGACCTCCACGTGTCCCACCTGCTTCTCGCCGAGGCTCTCTCTTTAAACTGCCGCCCACGAAATCATTTGCGTCGGCACTCCCTTGGTGCTATATGTATACACCGAACATGGCAAAGTCAAGCCCACACTTTTTCCGCCAGACCTTGGAGAAACTCGCC
>JBPYDQ010000520.1:0-3400 GCA_051986135.1 Terriglobales bacterium
CTGATTTGCGCATTCCGGTCGATCGGTCTCAGTTTCTCCTCAGATTGCTTTGGCCTGGGAGAGACTCTATATCCGTCGACTTGCCTGACCACTTCTGGCGTTCTGAGTGCCTGAATTGCGGGAACCGAACCTAAACAACACTAAAAGTGCGGTTTCGGCCAGCCCCCGCTGTAATATTCGCCCATCCCCGCTGTAAAATATACGGACTCGAAAAAATGAACCGAAAGCAGTGAGGAGTTTCTGGACGGTTCGATCCAAGGGCGGCGGTGGTGTGAGTGGTGGCGTGTGTTCTGCGTCGTGCTGATGGTGTCCGCTGCCAGCTTGGCACAGCCGGACGAGACGGGTGTTCCCGCGCTCAGGATTCCGCGCTTGTCCAGCGCACCCGTGCTGAACAATTTCCTCAACATGAAACCGGAAGGGCCGGCAGCCGAGGAGATGGTGAAGGTTACCGGCTTGGTGCAACGCAATCCGCATGATGGGCAACCGGTTTCGCAACCCACGGATGTGTACCTGGGGTACGACAAGCGGAATTTGTACGTAGTATTTGTGTGCTTTGATGATCCGGCGAAGGTGCGGGCGCATCGCACCCGGCGCGAAGATATCGGGGATGACGACCAGGTCGAGGTGATGCTCGATACCTTCCGCGATCAGCGGCGCGCCTATGCATTTCAGACCAATCCGCTCGGCGTGCAATGGGACGCCATTTACACGGAAAGTTCCGAGAACAATGCCAGCATTCTTGGCGACTACACCCATTTCGATTCTACGTTTGACACGTTGTGGTACTCGCGCGGGCAGCTGACTGGCAAGGGATTTGTGGTGTGGTTTGCTATCCCCTTCCGAAGCTTGCGCTTTCGCTCGCTGTCGGAGAACGGGTGGGGAATCATCCTTTATCGTGGGATTAACCGGGAAAATGAAGATTCCTTCTGGCCAGCGATGTCAAGCAAAGTGGAAGGAAGACTGGCGCGGGCGGCGGTGGCTTACGGCATGACCGGAATCTCTCCGGGAAGAAATATTCAGCTGATCCCGTACGGGTTGTTCAATTCTTTTCATAGCCTGGATACCTTGGATCCCGCGCTGCCTCGCTTCGATAACCGGTTTGCCGGCGGGAAGGTCGGGCTCGACTCGAAATTCATCTTGCGTGAGAGCCTGGTCATGGACGTGACCGCGAATCCAGATTTCAGCCAGGTGGAATCGGATGACCCCCAGGTCACGGTGAACCAGAGGTTCGAGGTTTTCTTTCCCGAAAAGCGCCCATTCTTCATGGAGAACGCGGACTACTTCCGCACGCCCATAGACCTGTTGTTCACGCGGCGCATTGCCGATCCGGATTTCGGGACGCGCTTGAGTGGTCGCATAGGTCAGTACGGGGTGGGGTTGCTGCTCGCCGACGACAAGTCTCCGGGCGAGATGGTCGCACCATCGGATCCGGACTACCAGCAGAAGGCTTATTTTGCAATTGCGCGGGTGAATCGCGACATTTTTCGGCAATCGTCGATTGGCGCCATCTACACAGACCGCGAGTTCCATGGAACATTCAACCGCGTTGGCGGATTGGATACCCGGCTGAAAATCTCGAATAACTGGACGGCGATGCTACAAGGCGTGGTCAGCTCGACGCGCAACGCGGACGGTTCTTATCAGGCCGGGCCCGCCTACAAAGCCGATCTGGTAAGAAGCGGTTTGAATTTTAATTACGAGGCCATCTACAACGACTTTAGTCCGGGGTTCACCACCCAGCCGGGATTCGTGAACCGCGTGGATATTCGTGAAATTCAGCAGACCGCCAGCTATCGTTTTCGGCCAAAAGGCAGTGTGGTCGTGGATTGGGGGCCCGATGTGGTGACCGATCAGATTTGGGACCACACCGGCTTACGGCTGGACACCTCGTACATCGCACGTTTTCATCTCGATTTGAAGCGGCAAACATACTTGTTCGTTGAGCCATATGTTCCCTATCGGCAGCGGTTGCGGCCTGTGGATTTTTCCGTACTGCCGGGCAATGTTGATTACAACCAACATTACAGTCAGGTGTACGCCGGGACGGCTCTGCTGAAATCGCTAAGCGCCTACGGGGAATACAACTGGGGTGATGCTATCAATTATGTTCCGCCCACAAATCAAGCCCCGTTCCTTGCCTTCAGCGATTGGGCGGCGGCGGGATTGACCCTGCGGCCGGTCACTTCATTGAAGGTCGACAATACCTACTACTTCACCCGCCTGAAAGCACGTGCGAATGGGGCGGCGATCTTCGACAATCACATTGTTCGCAATCGCTGGAACTGGCAAATTAATAACGAGCTGTCGCTGCGATTCATCCTGCAGTATTCGGCCACGTTGGCGAACCAGAGTTTCACCTCACTTGAAACCACCAAGGAATTGAGCCCCCAGTTTTTGATTACCTATCTCCTTCATCCAGGAACAGCAGTGTACGTGGGGTACAACAGCGACTTGCAGAATATTGATCCGTCGCTGGCCTTGGGGCCGAACGGGAATCTGCTGCGGACGCGCGATCGGTTGATTAATGATGATCGGGTGTTTTTCATTAAGGTTTCCTATTTGCTCAGGTTCTAAAGAAGCGACCTCATTCCCTCTTGTGGGTTCGTGTCCAGATTTGCGTGAAAACCGCGCGTCGGCCCGGCCTGGCGTCTTCCTTTTCAGCGCCCGAGGCAGCGCTTAGGCCTGGACTAGCTTGTTTCTCTCCCCCAATTCGCACGCCGACTGCCTCAACGATTCTGCCACCCGTTGGCTCAAGCAGAGTGCCGAGGGTGATACGTGCTACATTGCCGATTGCTAATTGCCAACTGCTCGTTGAAAATGCAGGGAGAATGATTGCGCATTTGCGGGGACGTCTACTCGCCAAGCATCCCAACCAGGCCATTGTTGAAGCTGGGGGTGTGGGCTACGACGTGGTCATCAGCGTGCCCACTTTTTCTGACTTGCCGACGTTGGGGAGCGAGGTTGCGCTCCACATTCACACGCATGTGCGGGAAGATGCGCTGGCGCTCTATGGATTTCTGCGGGCGGCGGAAAAGGCGCTCTTTGAGAAGTTGATTACGGTCAGCGGGATTGGGCCGAAGTTAGCGATTACCATTCTGAGTGGGATGCCAGCGGACGAGATGGTCGCTGCAATTCGGGGAAATGACGTTGGCCGGCTTACACGCATTCCGGGGATCGGAAGGAAAACGGCAGAGCGCATGGTGCTGGAACTGCGGGATAAGCTCGAAACGTTTGCCGAGACTCCGGTTGCGCAACCGGCCGGCGCGATCGAAGAGGATGTGCTATCGGCCTTGGTCAATCTCGGATACCAGCGGGCATCGGCCCAGCAGGCGCTGGCGACGGTCTCAGGTAATGGGAAGAGCGGGTCGTTCGATGTGCTGTTCCGAGAGGCACTAGCCGG
>JBPYDQ010000521.1:0-3295 GCA_051986135.1 Terriglobales bacterium
CTCACACGGACCAGATTTTTCAGTGGTCATTTCTAGCGATGCTGGTGGGCTACGATCTTTTGTCGCTGCATAAGATTCACAAGGCGACACTAGCGGGCGGAATCTTCTTGGTGGTTACCTTGCATTATCTAATTCCCATCGGCATGACGAGCGGCTGGGTCGCCTTTGCCGGCTGGGCTCAGAGCATGGGCCAGGCACTGCACTTGTAAGGGTACTCGCATAGGTGGCGTAACATCCCGATTACGTGAAATGACTAGCGGTCAAAACGTGCAAATGCCTGTTAGCCACAATTGACTTCCGGTTTGCTCATCAATCGTCCACAATCCACCTAAAGGACCCAGTTAAGGGCGGGGTCGGCCCGAGTGTTCAAAGCCCCGGGATGCGCTCACCAGCTTCCGAGTCAACCGTCCATATTTGCGTGATCGGGGATTAGCCAGTCACGTCTGCCACGCGGGACGCAGTTAATCAAGACTCGACCGCAGCGATCAGGAGCAGAGGCTATGGAAATCGTACTTCAGGATTTGGGCTACGCGCTTCGCAGGTTGCGGAAGGCTCCCGGCTTCGCTGCCATAGCCCTGACGACTCTCGCGCTTGGCATCGGGGCGACTACGGCTATCTTTTCTGTGGTGAATTCAATTTTGTTTCGCGCGCTTCCCCTGCACCAACCTAACGCGATCGTGAGGTTGCAGGAGTTCCATCAGCACCCAGCGAACTTGACCGGAGCAACATTCCGCGATGTACATGACGGCAACCATGTGTTCTCGCAAGTCGCTATTTATCGTATTTTTTCACAGAACTTGAGCGACTCGCGGCAAACGGCGCCACCAGAGCAGATCGACACGGCATTCGTTTCGCAGGATTTCCTGCCATTACTTGGGGTAACGCCGTTCGTGGGGCAGGGGTTCACCCCGGAGCAGTTCCGTGAAAATGCGGAAGGGTCGGTGATCCTCAGTTACGGCCTCTGGCGGCATCATTTCGGATCAGATGGGAAGATCATCGGCAAAACGATGACTCTGCACGGGAAGCCTCACCTCGTGGCGGGTGTGATGCCGATTGGATTCTCTTTCCCGGAGTCGGTTCAGGCATGGGTACCGCTCACCGATGATCGGGCGTTTCCACAGAATCGACGGTCGCACTTATTCACCACCCTTGCGCGTGTTAAGACCGGCGTTTCGATGGAAGCTGTTCACACAGATTTACAGGCGATTTCCGAACGGGTTCAGCTCGAAAATCACGGCGTCGATCCCGGATTCACGCTCCGGGCAGAGCGTCTGCAGGACAATCTCGTTTCCGCCGTTCGGCCCACCCTGCTGATACTGTTGGGCGCGGTCGTCTTCGTTTTGTTGATCGCGTGCGCGAATGTCGCCCACCTTCTTCTCTCACGATCGGTGGTGCGCTAAAAAGAAATCGCCATATCCGCGGCTTTGGGCGCGACACGGTTCCGGCTGGCAAGGCAGTTCTTGACGGAGAGCATTTTGCTGGGATTTCTTGGCGGAGCCGCAGGGTGCGCTGTTGGCTTGGTTTCAGTGAAGGCTCTCTACGCCGCATACCCTGGGGGGATGCCGCGTCTGAGCGGCGCGGCGATCAATTGGCAAGTCGTAGTCTTCGTATTCGTTGTCTCACTGCTAGCGCCGATTCTGTTCGGAAGCATTCCTGCAGTGGATTCGTCGAGAGTGGATTTGCAGGCACGGCTTGTAGGGAGTGGCCGCAGTACCCTTTCGATGCGCAGTCAGCGTCTTCGTTCATTCCTGGTGATCTCTGAAGTCGCTCTCGCCATGATGTTGCTCGCTGCCGCCGGCCTGCTTATCCGGAGTCTCATTCTTCTACAGCGGGTGGATCCTGGTTTCGACAGTTCACATCTCGCCGTGATGCGTCTAACACTGCCAGACTCCCGTTATCCTGAACTTCCGCAGACGACACAGTTTGTGGGCTCTGTTCTGGAGCGCGTTCGGGTGTTACCGGGAGTCCTGTCTGTTGCCGCTGCCGGAACTCTGCCGTTCGATCCGGTACCTGATACTGACTTGGAACTCGAGGGGCATGCCTACGAGCCGGGGAAAGAGCCAGACGCCGAGATTCTGACCGCTACTCCCGATTTCTTTCGCACGATGGGAATACGCCTCCTTGCCGGAAGAGGGTTCACCCCGCAAGACGTCGCGGGCAAGCCGACGGTCTTGGTGATCAATCAAACCATGGCACGACGCTTCTGGCCCCATGACAGTCCATTGGGCAAACAGGTGGTGATGAAGGACTGGGGGCCGCCATTTCCTGGCCAAATCGTGGGCGTGGTATCCGACGTTAAGCAGGACTCCCTGGAGACCGATATTCAGCCAGCAATCTACTACGCCTTCGACCAGTTTTCCCCGGGCACATTGACCACCTACCTCGTCGTTCGGACCTCTCCCCACGTACCCGGTCTCGCCGCAGCCATTCGGGAGCGGGTCTGGTCCGTTGATCGCGACCAACCGGTCAGTATCGTGCAGATGGACCAGATCGTCTCCGGGTCACTCGAACGCCGTCGGTTCGTACTTACGTTGTTGGGCGCTTTCGCGGCGCTCGCTCTACTTCTGGCCATGGTTGGCATATACGGTGTCATTGCGCATTCCGTCGGGCAACGGACGCAGGAATTCGGCATACGCATGGCATTGGGCGCACAGCAGTATCAGCTTCTGCTGATGGTGTTGCGCCAAACTGTCAACACCCTCGCGGTCGGCCTTACAGTGGGAGTTGCCGGCGCCTTGATTGCGACTCGATTGATGGGAAGCTTGCTGTTCGGAATTCGCCCGACTGATCCACTGACGTTCTCGTCAATGTCAGTAATCTTGGTCGTGGTCGCACTAATCGCAAGCTACGTTCCTGCCCGACGGGCAGCCAAGGTCGATCCGGTAGTTGCCCTTCGAAACGAGTAGTCAGGCGACAGATCCCACAGACAGCTTCCGACGAAACACCTGTCTGGGCATGGATGGTCGGCTACTCGGAACCACGAAGCGGTTGGTCAATCGTTGATAAATCGCGATTTCAGTCATTGGCCCGGTTCGAGGCGAACAACCGAATAAACAGCGCAAGCTTGTGCAAACGCGTGTTTGCGGAATCTACGGGAAGGACCTATTTTGGGGGGCGATGGGAAAACGTTGCTCCCTGCGAAAGTAAAACCTCATGCTCCACTTCTTTGAGCGGCTTCCCATTGAACTCGGCTTCCAGGAAGGCAAGCGCGGCCCGGTATGCATGCAGGTTGCCCTCATACCCGGTCTGTCTTGTGCGGCCTTCGTCATTAGGTGGCATAGGCACTGCCAGCTTG
>JBPYDQ010000522.1:0-3493 GCA_051986135.1 Terriglobales bacterium
TAGAAATGTCGTCCAGCGACGCAACCCGCTGGCGGTACAATCCTTCAAAGAGTTGCTTTGCCCGATAATTAGGCTGGCCCTCGCGCTCGACCAGTGTCCCGAGGTCTTCCAAATTCAGGCCTAGCAAGACAGATTCTTTAGCTTCGTTCATGCATCTAATTCGATGTCTGGCGGCCGGAAACGCTCGGGGCGGGCTCCTGACCGCAAATTTGGCGCCAAAACCGCCGATCACAGTATCTTGCTGATTATAAACGTTTAATGTCTTCGGTCGCTGGCTTCCGCAGTGTGTCAGAATAGAAGCGGGATGTGGCCCAAATCGTCCTCACGGGCCAGTTGGTAAATAGCAATGGTAGACGACGTCCGACATATCCGCCGCCAGATTTTGCCCAACGGCCTGACGGTGATCACCGAGGAGATGCAGCACATCCGTTCCATCTCCGTAGGCATTTGGGTCAAGACTGGCTCCCGAGACGAAGACCCGGAGTGGAATGGCATCTCTCATTTCATCGAGCACATGGTCTTCAAAGGCACCAAGCACCGCAGTGCCGAGGACATAGCCCGCCAGGTCGATTCGATCGGCGGGAACATGGACGCCTTCACTGCCAAGGAGTGTATCTGCTTTAACGTCAAGGTCCTTGACGAGCATCTGCCCATCGCCATGGAGGTGCTCAGTGACCTGGTGCTCAATCCTACCTTCGACGCCAAGGACATCGGTCGCGAGCGTGGTGTCATCCTCGAAGAGATCAAGATGGACGAGGACAATCCCGACTACCTGGTTCACGAAATCTTTACCCAGAACTTCTGGAAGGATCACCCGCTCGGCAAGCCGATCCTGGGAACAAAAGAGACAGTTCGAAAGTTTGAGCAGCAGGTCGTCTATGACACGTATAGCCAGCGCTTCAATCCGGGAAACCTGATTATCGCCGCTGCCGGCAACATCAATCACGCCCGCTTCGTGAACCTGGTAAGTGAACATTTCCAGCACATGCGGCCGGTTTCGAACGGTTACCACAGCAATCCGCCCAAGGTCGTCCCCCGCATCATCATGCGGAATAAGAAAGCGTTGGAACAAGTACAGATCTGTATCGGCGTCCCATGTCTGCCCATCGCCCATGAGAAGCGCTACGCCTCTTACGTTTTGAATACGGTTCTGGGCGGCGGCATGAGCTCGCGTTTATTCCAGAATATCCGCGAACGTCAGGGTTTGGTCTATGCCATTTACAGCGATTTGAACCCGTATCGCGATACCGGCTGCCTTGGCGTCTATGCCGGTACCTCGCGCGAATCCGCAGCGCGCGTAGTGGAGTCGGTGATAGCCGAATTCCGCAACCTGAAATCGTCCCCCGTTCCCGAGGAAGAGCTGCGCCGCTGTAAAGACCAGCTCAAAGGCAGCCTAATGCTCTCGCTCGAATCGAGCACCGCCCGCATGTCGAACCTCGCCCGCCAGGAAATGTACTTCGATCGCTTCTACAGTCTCGACGAGCTGATCGAGCGCATTGAGGAAGTCAGCACCGACGATCTCCAGAACCTGGCCAACAACTTCTTCCGGCCGGAAAACATTGCGGTCACCGTCCTTGGAAACCTGAATGGCCTGAAGCTGGCGAGAGACCAACTGGTCTGCTAGCAAGACTCTCCGACGGTTGGCCGCTGAAATGTCATCCCGAGCAGAGCGAAGGACCGATTACCCGCCAGCGCGGGGCCCAGACCGGTCGGGGGAGCCCGCCTAGTGTTTCGGCCACCAACGGTCTGAGATCGACAACTCGCCTATGACATCGCAGCCTGTCGCTGATCATTGGGCAACTCGGGTGTGAGCTAGGTAATTGTTTACCATCGATTGCTTAACTCGGTATCTTGCACGTGTTGATCGCCAGGGGTCCTTTCAGAGAATTCAGACGCTCTGAGGCGTTTGGTCCGATGGTCGCCTCCGAGGTTCCCTCTTAACGGCGACAATGCCGGTGCCCCTGGGGAACCGCCGTGCATCAACGATGCAGCGCCTTTTTTCGATGCCCCATCCTTGGTCCCTAACGTCTCGTCCCTTGTATTACTGATCAGTCTTGCGAGAGTGTCCAACTGTATAATTGACATCGCATCTTCAGCGAAGGATGAACCGATGAAGACGAAGCCTATCCTGCTGACCAGTTGCGTGTTGGTCTGTGCTTCGATTGTGGCTGTGAGCCGAGCCCACGCCCAGCGCGAAGCATCGCAAAAAGCCGAACAGCGCATTGCCAAAGAGGTCCGGCACGAGCTCTTGATGCTGCCCTATCTTGGTGTATTCGACAATCTCACTTACACGGTCGAAGGGTATAACGTTACCTTATCCGGCGCCGTGACGCGTCCCAGCCTCAAATCAGACGCGGAGAACGTCGTCAAAAAAATCGAAGGGGTGGAGAGAGTGGACAACCAGATCGAAGTGCTTCCCCCCTCGCCCATGGATGACCGTTTGCGCCTCCGCTTATACCACGCCATCTATGGCTTCCCGTCGCTCCAGAAGTACGACATGCCGGTAATCAAGCCCATCCGCATTATTGTCAAGAACGGCCACGTGATCCTGGAGGGCGTGGTTGACAGCGAATCCGACAAGAACACCGCTGGTATTCGCGCCAATAGTGTTTCTGGAATTTTTTCGGTGAAGAACAATCTGGTGGTTTCGAAATAGCAAGATTTCCTCGCTCGGCGCGACTTTTACGCTCTCTCTAACTCATGCTTTCGGAGACACGCCCGTTCGGATTCAACCAGGGCGGAATTATTCCGGGCGACAAAAGCAAAAAAGGCCCGCTTGCCTGGAGGAAATATTCGGGACAGTTTTGCACGCTTTCCGCGTCTTGGCGACTAAGATCCACGGGACGTACGTCCTCGATTAGTCATCGAAACGATCTCGTCCTAGGTGCGAATCGTTGCATGCATGGTAAGACTCATTGGGACTCTAGGGGACATCCAGTCGCATAATCTCGACCTTTACCATTGATTCGACTTCGTTTCTGAGTCCTTCCTTGCCTCCTCCTTGGCTTCGCGCTCGTAAAGATTTCCCCATTATATGAAGTGAAGATTATGTGAAGTGAAGATGCAGCCATGGTGGGCAGAGAACCCGCATCGAGGTCAGCATACCTTCGCCAAGTTTGTAGGCGGTTTTCGAGGGGTGGGCCAAGATCCGACTCCCGAACCGCAGGGCGTAAGTACCTCTCCTGTGTCGCCTAAGCACATCTACCCAGTATGGGAATTTGCCCTTGAGAGTTCAGATTTCGAGAACCGTTAGCACCAGGACTTGTAGCCAACCGTGGCGTGGCGGGGCTTTGTAGCACGTTTGGTATCGGACAAACATAACCAACCCGTCGTCACGGTTAATGACTCTAAGAGGGTGAGCGCGGATGGTCAGGAGCTGGCGAGACATTTTCCTGTAACGGTTTTTGCCCATTGCCTTTTCCGGCCGCCGCGCCATCTAGATTGTGCCCGCCTGCTTTTGGGGGTTATCGGTCGTCTGGGGAATGACAAATCG
>JBPYDQ010000523.1:0-21482 GCA_051986135.1 Terriglobales bacterium
CATTTCTCTCGGTTTTTCCTGCGCTTTCCACAAATTAATGACATCCTCCACAGTTTTGTCACAAGGGTAAGCTACTTTAAGCTTGAGCGCGCAATCGTGATCGGGCAGAGTGCCTACACCGAAGCGCGATTCGCCGGAAGCGCCTGCTGGAGCATCGTGAAGATGCCAGTAGTTTCCAGCGGTTCCCGAGGGTGAACTGCTGGAGGGTTTCCAGAAACGCGGTGACGCGTGCTGGCTTGCCCGGGCGTTGCGGCCTCCTCATAGTTTCCGTCTCCAAGGGCGGGACTGAACTGCTGGCAGAAAATCGGTGACTGTGGATCGGGAGATCCACAATGGTGCGCTCGGACCCGTGCTCTGCGGAGTGCGGTGTCCGAAGGCGCCTGCTGCTTAGTGAAGCGGTTAGGCAGGCAGGCTGAGGGCATTTCGCGCCCCATGCGGTCCGGGTGGCTGGCCCGGGCCGCATTATTTTTTTGCCTTCCCTGATCGACATCCAGCATTCAGCGCAAGCATGAATTAGCGGGTGTTCGAAGCTTTCAAACAAGTCTTCCCCGCAACCAGGTGTCTCAATTTCCTGGTTTCTTCAGCTACCGTCCGGCCTCATATTCCCGGTTTAAGGAATTCCCGTGACATTCGCTTTTTATTCGCTCTATACTTGAGGTGACGGGTTCGGCCAAGTGGCGCTGAGTGGTAAGCAAACGTTCGGCCAACCAAATTAAATTTCGGTCAGCTTTTCCGTTGCCACATCACAGGTGTCCACAAGTGGGTCGTGAGATACGATCGGCGGATCCTTTACAAGAATTTCATGAATTAGCGTGGCAACAATCGACTACAACCTTGCCAGCACTCTTCCCGCAAACGTAGAGGCGGAGCGCTCGATCCTAGGCGCCATTCTTCTGGATCAGCGGGCGTATAACGAGGCCGCCGAGCACTTGCGTGCCGACGATTTCTCGTTGGATGCGCACCGGCGCATTTATTCCCGCATCGTCGATCTCATGGAATCGGCGCGGCCCGTAGATATCATCACGCTCGTTGACGAACTGAACCGGCGCAAGGAATTACAAGCGGTGGGCGACGTTGCCTATATCTCATCGCTGATCGATGGGGTGCCCGACCGACCCAGTATCGAGCACTACATCAAGATAGTTCGTGATAAGGCCCTGCTGCGCGGGCTGATTCACGCTTCCAATGCCGCCATTGCCCGTGCCGCCGAGCAGGCCGACCCGGCTGATGAAATCCTTAACGATGCCGAAGCCACCATCTTTCAGCTTTCCGAACAGCGCATCGGGCGAGGGTTCACGGGCATAGCGGAGATCATTAAAGAACTGGGCGGCATTGATGCACTGCTGCAGCGTGGTCGGCGGATCACCGGCGTTGCGACGCATTACGAAAAACTCGATGAGATGACCAGCGGACTACAGAAGTCCGATCTGATCATCGTGGCGGCCAGACCTTCCATGGGCAAAACTTCATTTGCCATGAACATCGCCGAAAACGCCGCCATTTATGAAAACAAAGTCGTCGGCGTGTTTTCACTGGAGATGTCGCGTCAGGCGCTGTTGCAGCGCATGCTGTGTTCGGTCGCGCGCGTGGATGCGCACCGCCTTCGTACTGGGTCCTTGTGGCAGGATGACACGCGCAAGATCCAGGGCGCAGTTGAAAAACTAGCGAAGGCGCGAATCTTCGTGGACGATACGCCCGGAATCTCGGTGAGCGAGATGCGCGCCAAGGCGCGCCGCCTCCACCAGTTGAACGGCCAACTCGACCTGATTGTGGTCGATTATCTACAGTTGATGTCGGGTGGTAGCGGCAAGCGCTATGAGAACCGCACCCAGGAGGTATCCGCCATTTCGCGCGGACTCAAGGCCCTGGCTAAAGAACTCGAAGCTCCCGTCGTTGCCCTTTCGCAACTAAGTCGCGCTCCGGAGACTCGCGGTTCCGGTGACCATAGGCCGCAGCTGTCTGATCTTCGGGAATCGGGATCCATCGAGCAAGATGCGGACCTGGTCATGTTCATCTTCCGCGAAGAAGTCTACAAGCGGGACGATCCTGACTTGGAAGGCCGAGCCGAGATCATCATTGCCAAGCAAAGAAACGGTCCAATCGGCAGAGCTCACCTGGCATTCCTCAAATCCTCTACCCGGTTTGACAACGTGGCCGACGACGCGGCGCAGCTGGACGAGTGACGGGGCGAAAGGTGGGAGCTTTGGCAGGTTACGTGTAGCGCTGTTCGGAAGTTGACGAACTGGCTAGACCACCATACGTTTAGCGGCCGCCACCCTCGTTTTCGATCCCGAAATCTGTGGAAAATTCTGTGAATCGTTGAAGAACGTTCACCGGACTCGGAAAAAGCGGGCAAGTATTTGGCGGCGAAAGTGGCATGTGTGCGCCGTTAAACCATTGAGCAGCATAGATATAGGGGAGGCGCACAGAAACCTCCGGTCGGCCGGGTGGCAATTGACGGGGCTGCTCTGCTTTTTGAGATATTCACATACAGGAAGGCATGTACGTACCGCAAATCGCTGCATCTAGGAGTGTTGCAAAATCACTGGCTCTCTTCGCCAACCTTCAATACCGCCAGAAAAGCCTCTTGAGGGATGTCCACTCGTCCGATGCGCTTCATGCGACGTTTCCCCTCTTTCTGCTTTTCCAACAATTTACGCTTACGGGTAATGTCGCCACCGTAGCACTTTGCCAGAACGTTTTTTCGCATCGCGGGAACCGTCTCCCGGGCAATGACTTTGGCCCCGATCGCAGCTTGAATGGCAACCTCAAACATTTGCCGGGGAATTAGTTGTTTCATCTTGGCGGCCAAGGCCCGGCCTCGCTCGTAGGCGAAGTCGCGATGAACGATGATCGAGAGCGCATCGACGGGATCGCCAGCGACTAGAATATCGAGCTTGACCATAGGAGATTCCCAATAGCCCGCCAGGTGGTAGTCGAGCGAGGCATATCCGCGGGAAACCGACTTCAACCGGTCATAGAAGTCGAGAACGATTTCGTTTAGCGGCAATTCGTATTGCAGCATGACGCGCGACGAACTGAGGTACTCGAAGCTTTTCTGTTTGCCGCGCTTGTCTTCGACCAGCTTCAGAATCCCCCCGACATATTCTTCATTGGTCAGAATTGTGGCCAATATAACCGGCTCTTGCACCTTGGCAATTTCGCCCTGATCAGGCCACTTGGAAGGATTGTCCACTTCGACCAGCACTCCGTCGGTTTTCGTGACTTTGTAGCGCACGCCCGGAGCAGTGGTGATCAGGTCAAGGTCGAACTCGCGCTCCAGCCTCTCCTGGATGATCTCCATGTGAAGCAGTCCCAGGAAGCCGCAGCGAAAGCCAAATCCCAAGGCCACTGAGCTTTCCGGCTCGAAGAAAAACGAAGAGTCGTTCAGCCGAAGTTTTTCCAGAGCTTCCCGCAACATGGTGTGCTCATGCGCATCGACGGTGTATAGCCCAGCGAACACCATCGGCTTGATTTCTTCGAAACCGGGCCATGGTTCAATAGCGGGATGTTCGTCGTCGGTGATAGTGTCGCCGATTTGGGTGTCGGCTACGTTCTTGATATTAGCGAACAGAAATCCGACCTCGCCCGCTTCGAGCTTTTCCACCTCCACTGGCTTCGGGGTAAGCACGCCTAAGGTTTCCACCTCAAAAACCCGGCCATTCGACCATAACCGGATTTTCTGGCCCTTGTGCAAGGTGCCTTCGAAAACTCGAGTCAGGACGACTACACCGCGATAAGGATCGAACCACGAGTCGAAGATCAGAGCCTGCAGCTGATGCTGGGGATCGCCCTTGGGCCGGGGAACCCGCTTGACGATCGCCTCGAGTGCCTCGGGAACACCCTGGCCCGTCTTGGCGCTGATCAACAGGGCGTCGGAGGCGTCCAGGCCAACAGCTCCCTCAATCATCTCTTTAGTACGTGGGATGTCGGCGCTCTGCAGATCAATTTTGTTGATGACCGGAATGATCTCCAGCCCGTTGTTAATGGCCAGATAAGCGTTGGCCAAGGTCTGCGCCTCTACTCCTTGCGTGGCATCTACCACTAGCAATGCGCCTTCGCAGGAAGCCAGAGACCGCGATACCTCGTAAGAAAAGTCCACGTGCCCCGGAGTGTCGATGAGATTGAGTTGGTAGGTCTGGCCGTCCTTTGCCCGGTACATCATGCGGACAGCGTGCGCCTTGATGGTGATTCCGCGTTCGCGTTCGAGGTCCATCGCGTCAAGCACCTGGGCCTGCATCTCCCGCGCCGTCAAAGCCCCGGTAAGCTCCAGCAAGCGGTCGGCCAGCGTGGACTTGCCATGGTCAATGTGCGCGATGATGGCGAAATTGCGGATAAAAGCGCGATCCATCGATTCACCAATTTTATCAGGCAGAATTGGAGCAAGATTCAACTCTCGGTCCTGTTTTTGGCTGCCCGGAGGCTCGACTTGTTGCCATCAGGCTTGAGGTAGGGTGCCGCCCATGGTTGTGCGATCAGCAGCGTTCCTGAGGAATAGCTGCTCCGCCTTCCTGGTTTCTGACTTCCTGCTCGGTCTCTACTCCGTCGCGAACCGTCTGGCCCGAGGTTCGGAAATTCGTCAGAGTCAAGCGACCGCCAGGCGTGCGCAGTCATGTGTGGAGCAGCGGTGGGAGTGGGGAGGCGGCGCGAGAGGATCGGACTGTCATTATTTCCCTAGGGAAAATTCCAGTCGCGCGGCCGCTCGGGTAACGTCCTTGCCCTGGGGCAGGCGAATGATCTTCCTGATCACACCCTCATGCCGGCGTGGTTGGAATCCGCGACCGTTGGTAGCGGCGAACCATCGAGTGACCTGAGCAAAGGGATGCCGATTCGGGCAATGCGCCGGGCCGCACATCGAGGTTGGCGCGCCGTATGGGGAGAGGCCGGACTCGGTGCTGCTGATTGAGTCGGTGAAAGAATGTTTCGGGATTCATTGAAACCCGTTCTCGATTTCAGCTCTCGGACCCCTGCCTCACATGGGCAATTTCTCTGGGCGGTTAGATAGAATCATCGAATGCTCATTCTTGCCTCTGCTTCTCCACGGCGACAGGAACTGCTGCGCAACGCTGGTATTTCCTTCATCGTCGAGCCTGCGGAGATTCTTGAGATGCCAAAAGCAGGTGAAGAAGGAAAGGCTTTTGTGGAACGGCTCGCCCGCGAAAAGGCGCAAGCGATTGCACAGCATCATCCCCATGATTTCGTCCTTGGTGCCGACACAACCGTCGTGGTCGACGAAAAAATCCTGAACAAACCTTCCGATGCCACCGATGCGGCGGGCATGCTGCGCATGCTTTCGGGTCGCACTCATCAGGTAATGACCGGGGTCTGTGTGATCGCTCCGCCGGGAAGAAATCGAGAGCGAACGGGGAACCGAGACCAGCGGACCGAAGTTGTGCGCGCCGAGCTGACCTCGGTGACCTTCGAACGACTTGGCGACGAGGACATCACATTTTATGTGAACACAGGCGAGTGGAGGGATAAGGCGGGCGCCTATGGAATTCAGGGCATTGCCTCACGCTGGATATCGCGCATCGAGGGGGATTATTTCAACGTCGTGGGATTGCCGGTGGCATTGCTTCATCGAATGCTGCGGGAGTACGGTTTTTACGGCGGGGAAAACCGAGGTGCTTCCACCTCACCTTCCTCGGTGTCCGTATAACCAGCGAACACTCGGCACGGGAGAGCTAGGATTTTTTCTCCGTTCCCTCTTCCCCATCCTTCAGCGAAGACTTGAAATTGCGAATACCTTCACCCAGTCCTTTGCCGAGATCGGCCAGCTTGCTGGGGCCGAAGATCAGAAGTGCGACCGCCAGGATCAGCAGAATTTCAGGCAAACCCAGTTTTCCAGGCATGGTGTAGCTCCTTAGGGTTTCACCCGGCGCTCCCTGAGCGCATCGGAAACCGCGCAGAATACCCTGCTGAAATTCTAGGCTAGCTGGAAGCGAGAGTCAAAAGAGAGCGGCGATCGGGGAAATTGCTCGAGCAGAGCCCAAATAACCCCTAAGTAAGTTCATCAATCCTGGAGTTGGACCCCGCTAGGTTGACTCGATCAGCGCTGCCAGCAGGTCCGCTCGTTTTGGCAGTTCCGAGATTATGATCGACTCGGTTGGGGCATGCGCCCCCTCTCCGACGCCACCTAAACCATCGAGAGTCGGAATCCCCAGGGCCGCGGTAAGGTTCCCATCCGAGCCGCCGCCGACGGCCGCCTCTTCCAGTTTCCAGCCCACGCGTTTCGCCAGTTCCGAGGCGTGGCGAAAAAGATCGGCAACGCCCGCGGTGCGCTCCAGCGGGGCACGGTCCAACCCGCCTTGGATGGTCAGCTTGCATTGCTTGTCAACCGGCCTCAGCGCGCGCAGCTTTCGTTCAATCCCGGCGGTGTCGGCGGCTCGAACCACACGAACATCAATCGCAGCTTTGGCTTCGGCAGCAATTACGTTCACCCTGGTTCCGCCCTGAATGACACCGACATTCACCGTCAGTCCACGTTTGCGGTCGGTGAATTTGGAGACCCGCACAATCTGCCGCGCGAGCTCCAGAGTGGCGCTATGACCCTTATCGAAATCCAGTCCGGCGTGAGCGGCTTTGCCGGTCACCTTCAACAGGTATTCCCCTACGCCTTTGCGAGCCGTCTTCACCGCACCTTTCAGGCCGTAGGACGGTTCTAAGACGAACACGACCGCCGATCTTTTCGCTAGTTCCTCGGTTATCCGTCGGGACGAAGAACTGCCCACCTCCTCGTCGGAAACCAGCAGAACCGTTATCGCTCGCGGCAGGGTACCACCTTGATCGCGCATCGCGTCGATCGCGTAGAGCATCATGGCGATGCCCGATTTCATATCGAGCGTGCCCGGACCGTGAAGCCGTCCTCCCGCTTCACGACATGGCATGGTGGCCAAGGTTCCCAGCGGGTAGACCGTGTCCAAGTGGCCTAGCAGGAGCGCCGGTTGGCGACGATCGCGGCCGGGGAAATCTACCTGCAGGTGATCACCGAAATCAGCGCTGCGATGGAATTTGCTGTGGCCGCCGAGCGCCTCGAATTTTCCGGCGAGCCAGCGGCCAAGCCTGTCCACCGCCAGTTTGTTGTCACTGGGAGATTCGATCTCGACCATCTGTCGGACGGCCTCTACCATCGCGCCCTGCCTTTCGCGAAACCAGGGCAGGCGGACGGGCGTCTCAATGATCCGATTTTTGGCTCGAGACTTAGCTGCGGGTTGGGGCTTCGGCTTCAACTTGCTCTTTGTGTTCATGAATGCTGATCAGAGATGCGCGAACCGAGTACAGTATAATCTTGATTTCACCGAGACCCAGAATGGGACCTGAGATCACAATCGAAACCGACTCGGCTACGAAGAGCACGCTCGATATTCATGATCTTCTCCGTATTCTTCCGCACCGCTATCCCTTTCTCCTGATCGATCGGGTGATCGAGCTTACGCCGAGAGAGCGCATTGTCGCCATCAAGAACGTCACCATGAACGAGCCCTTTTTCCAGGGGCACTTTCCCAACATGCCGATCATGCCGGGAGTGCTCATCGTGGAGGCCATGGCCCAGGCTGGTGGCGCGTTGTTACTGACCGAAGTGCACGATCGTGACGGGAAATTGATGGTGTTTACCGGCATTGAGCGCGCCCGCTTCAGGCGCCCAGTGGTGCCGGGTGACCAGTTGCGTATCGAGGTGGAAGTCAAAGCTTGGCGCATGACGGCTGTCCGTATGAGTGGAAAAGCCTATGTCGGAGATAAGCGGGTAGCGGAAGCGACCGTCACCTGCCAGCTCGTAGATCGCTCCCGCACCCGCTCATCGGAAGCAGCCGACGGCAGCGAGGCCGCCCCCCTTAGAACTTAGAATGACCCTGACTCATTTTCAGAACTCGCTCCCCGAGACCGACGCTTTCGTTCATCCCACCGCAGTCGTTGACCCACAAGCCACCATCCGAAGATCATGCAAGATCGGTCCGTATTGCGTTCTTGGGCCGGAGGTTGAGCTGGGCGAAGGCTGCGAGCTGATTTCGCACGTAACCGTTCACGGACCGTCCAAGATTGGTCGAGATAACCGATTCTTCCCCTTCAGCGCAGTCGGTACGGAGCCTCAGGACACCAGCTATGTCGGCGAACGCACCTGGCTGGTAATGGGTGACCACAACGTGGTGCGGGAGTATGTCACGATCAACCGAGGGACAGCTAAGGGGGGTGGCACAACCCGGATCGGCAACCACACGCTCATCATGGCGTATTCGCATGTGGGACACGACTCGGTGATCGGCGATCACGCCATGTTAATCAACGGGGCAACGCTGGCAGGACACGTGACAGTCGAAGAGTGGGCGGTAGTGGGCGCTCTTTGTCCGGTGCACCAGTTCGTACGCATAGGAGCGCACTCCTATATCGGCGGAGGAACAACGATCACCAAGGATGTCTTACCGTTCTCGAAAACAGCCGCCGCGCGGGATACGCATGCCTATGGATTGAACAGCGTTGGGATGCGGCGGCGCGGCTTCAGTCCCGAGCGTATTCGCAAGATTCACCATGCCTACAAGACCCTGCTCGCCTCCAAACTCAACACTTCGCAAGCGGTCGAGAAGCTTAAGGCGGAGGCGGATCGCGGAGAAGACGTCGACAGGCTGATTCGCTTTATTGAGGGTTCCGAGCGCGGGGTAGTGAAGTAGCCTTCCGCACTCAGCCTTCAGCTATGTGTGGTTTTGCTTGAGTACTCGATGTTGCGTCGTCGCGGCTCGATCGCAGGGAGGACAATGGGGCAACGGCTGGGAATAATCGCTGGAAACGGCCGCTTTCCCTTTCTTGTCCTGGAGGCGGCGCGGGCTCAAGGCTTCGACGTCGTCGTCGCCGCTATCGAGGAAGAGACCTTCCCCGAGATTGAGTCGTGCGGGGCAACGGCAATTCATTGGATGTCCCTCGGCGAGCTATCGCGGCTCATCGAAACCTTCAAGCGCGAAGGCGTTCAGCGTGCGGTCATGGCCGGGCAGGTCAGGCACAAGCAGATTTTTTCCAGCATCCGTCCGGACTGGAGGTTGGCCAAACTGCTGCTTTCCCTGAGATCCCGCAATACCGACGCCTTGCTGGGGGCGGTGGCCAAGGTGCTGGCCGACGAGGGCATCGTCCTGGAGAATTCGACCGCCTTGCTGGAACCACTCTTAGCAAAACCGGGCGTGCTCACCAGGCGCGCGCCATCGGACGAGGAGAACAAGAATATCGAATATGGCCGTCGGGTGGCGCGCCATGTCGCACTTTATGACATCGGTCAGACGGTAGTCGTTGCCGAGTCGGCCTGCGTTGCGCTGGAAGCGATGGAGGGGACCGACGAGACCATCGAGCGGGCGGGGCGCATTATGAATTCACTCGCAGGCGCTCCTTCGACACTTAGCCGGGCGCTGACGGTTGTGAAGATCGCCAAGCCGAATCAAGATATGCGCTTCGATGTCCCAGTCATAGGATTCAAAACTATCGATATGATGCGCAGCGCCGGCGCCACTTGCCTGGCAATCGATGCCGGCAAGTGTCTTTTGTTGGACGGTGACGCGGTGGTCAGCCGCGCTGACCGTGCGGAAATCTCCGTTATCAGCAGTTAGCGGAGCGGGATCTGAAAAGTTGAATCTCAAACCCTGAATTCTAAAATCTTGAAAGGTTACAGATGAGAAAGCACCTGTCTGAATCCAGCCGCCTCGCCGATCAGATTCGCCGGGCTTTTGAAGGCGATGCCTGGCATGGCGACGCGGTTATCGAGATCTTGGCGAACGTTAGAGCCGCGACGGCAGCGGCTCGTCCCATCCATAACGCGCACACGATCTGGGAACTGGTTCTGCACGTCACCGCCTGGGACGATGCGGTGCGGCGCAGGACGGCCGGCGCGGTGGTCAATCTTTCCGACCGCGAGAATTTCCCTCCGGTACAAGATACGAGCGATGCGGCATGGCAAAACGCGATCGAACACCTGAAGGCGACTCATGACCAGCTCGTCAAGGTTGTCTCAGAGTTTCCCGATTCGCGGCTGCGGCAGCAGGTTCAGGGCAAGAGCCAGCCCTATTACACCTTTTTTTACATGTTCAGCGGAATCGTGCAGCACGAGCTGTACCATGCCGGACAGATGGTGATGCTAAAAAAAGCATTCGCCGGCAACCGGCTGTTACACTAACCAGTCTCCGACTGGCGACGGGGATCATCCTTGCCAACCAATCCTGTGCTGGTGGTTCACGGCGGCGCTTGGGCTATTCCTGATGACATGGTAGCGGCGCATCTGAACGGGGTGCGTATGGCCGTTGCCCAGGGATGGCGCGTGCTGGAGCGTGGCGGCTCGGCTCTTGATGCGGTGGAAGAAGCCGTTGTTGTCATGGAAGACGACGAGACTTTTGACGCCGGTCGCGGCAGCTTCCTAAACCGCGACGGCAAAGTGCAAATGGATGCCCTGATCATGGAGGGTTCAACTCTGCGCGCGGGAGGTGTCGGATGCGTCGAGCGCATCGCCAATCCCATCCGCGCCGCGCGCAAGATCCTCAGCGAGAGCCCACATGTCTACTTCGTGGCGCGGGGAGCCGAACAGTTTGCGCGAGAGCACGGAATTCGGCTTTGCCACAATGAAGACTTGATTATTCCGCGAGAGGTCGAGCGTTTGCGCCAGTTTCAGGCGCAGGGCGGGGGACGGGAACCCGACCTCTTTGCCGCGGAAAGGTCGGTTGATACCGTCGGGGCTGTTGCCATCGATCGCAATGGCGATCTCGCCGCCGCCACTTCAACCGGCGGCACACTCAACAAAGCTCCCGGGCGTTTGGGCGACTCATCCCTGATCGGGTGCGGTTGTTACGCGGACAACCAGAGCGGGGCCGCCTCGACCACGGGGTGGGGCGAGCCCATCATGAAGCTGGTGCTGGCCAAGTGGGCTACGGATCGCCTGGCCTCCGGCAGCCTCCCCGATTGGGCCGCTAAAGAGGCCATCTCGCATCTGGAAGAGCGAGTCAAAGGTCACGGCGGCGTTATCCTCCTTGATCACGAAGGGCGGTTCGGCATTGCCCATAACACACCGCGTATGGCATGGGCGGCTAGGCAGGTTGGAGGGGAAGAATCCGGCATAGATAGGAACGGATGCTCCGACTGCGCTTGAGAGCCGGCGTGGTATAGTTGCAAAAAATATTCCAGGAACGGAAGGAGCAGCTCATCCGAGCTGTTCGCCGGCATCTATTTCGCTTGCGTTCTCGGGCTCACCTGAGGTAAAAGCAGCCCAAACAGCCTGCCTAATCGATGTGGTTTCGACTGCCGTCCGGGAGCCCAGGAGGGGCGCGCCTTGGCGCTGCTGTCTTCGAAGGGATACCGGCCAAGTTTGTTACAACGGAGAATTTATGAAGTGGATGAAAGTGGTGTCGCTGGTATACGCGATTCTCGCCCTGGCCGTACTCGCTTTCGGGCAAGGTTCGGCAACCGGTGGCCTCGAGGTCTCGGTCAAAGATGCTGCCGGTAACATGGTGACCGATGCGACGGTGACCCTGCTCGATCAGGCCAAGGGGGTGACCCGGTCCACGACGCTGAACTCAGATGGTGAATACCGCATAGCGGCGCTGGCTCCCGGCCGATACACGGTGACGGTCACGGCGGGCGGATTCTCCAAGGCGGTCTATCAGGACCAGACCATCACGGTAGGTCAGGTGGCCGAC
Organism: Terriglobales bacterium; assembly: GCA_051986135.1. Lineage (GTDB taxonomy): Bacteria > Acidobacteriota > Terriglobia > Terriglobales > Acidobacteriaceae > Gp1-AA122. Next base: position 11,658 of record JBPYDQ010000523.1, read on the forward strand.
CTTCCCGTGACGCTGCAGGTGAGCGGGGGTGAGACAGTCGTCAACGTAAATGGGGAAGCGGCCCTGGTCGAGACGGCGCGGACCTCTACCACCGACACTATCGACGAGCGCCGCATCGACAACCTCCCGATCAATGGGCGGAATTACATCAATTTCGCACTGACCGATTCGCAGGTGGTGAGGGACAACGCCCCGAACACCGGAGCTGCGCCTACTTCGGGACTCAACATGAGCGGGCAGCGTGCCCGGTCCAATCTGGTGAATGTGGATGGGGCGGACGCTACCGACAATGCGGTCAATGGCGTTCGTTCCACCGTTTCCCAGGAGGCCGTGCAGGAGTTCCAGATCATCACGAACAGCTATGCGGCCGAGTATGGGCGAGCCTCGGGAGGGGTGGTCAACATCATCACCCGCTCCGGCTCAAATCAGTTTCATGGAGACGTCTTCGGGTACGTGCGTAATCGCAACTTTCAGGCGGTCAACCCGTTCAGCACGGTCTCCAATCCCGCGTACACGCGCGTGCAGGCAGGCGCCGCTTTTGGTGGGCCGATCAAGAAAGATAAGACGTACTACTACTTTTCCTACGAGGTGACCAGGCGGCACGAGACGGGATTCTCCAGCATCGGACAGGGCAACTTCGGGCTGGTGCCCTTCAATACCGCGCTGGTCGGAATGCCATTCGGGACCTTCCAGCTGACTCCCGAACAGGTGGCGTTCCTCACCAGCCCGTCTACGCTTGCCGCCGAGCAGGCGAGCCCTGCCGTTGGCAAAGCGGTTTTTGGATATACGGCTCTGGCCGGCGCGTCGTCAGGTATGGCGGTGAAGGGTGCGTGGCCTCTCGGCCTGACCAGAGGAATCCCGGGAGTCGGTGGATTCTTTACAACTTGCCAGGCGCCACCCTGCTTTGTGCCGTCGTCCTTTCAGACGCTCGCTTCCCAGGCGGGCAATTTCCCGGTGTTTGAAGGCACGAGTCTGTATTCGATGCGCCTAGATCACAACATCAATACAAGCAACCACCTGATGCTGCGTGCCAATGTCAGTCCCAGTTCTGTTACCGGAATCGAGGTGAACGGGCAAGATCAGCCATTCGGACAGAACGCCTACTCACGCACCTCCGAGCAGACCTATCGCGACGTGGCGGCGACGGTGCAGGACAGCTGGACCATCGGCAGCAACAAGGTCAATGAATTTCGCTTTCAGTATGCCCGCCGCGGGCTTTCCTACTTCTACAACACCGCCATTCCGGGAGGAGCCGACCCGGCAATCAACATAACAGGATTTGCTTACTTCGGGCGCGAGCCTTATTCCTACATCCAACGTACAGAGCAGCGGTATCAGTTCACGGACAATTTCTCCTGGACAATTGGCCGCCACGACACTAAGTTCGGGGCCGACTTCAACTATCTGCCGACCAAGGCTATTTTCACCGTCAACTACGGCGGAGTGTACGATTTCGGGTCTTTCAATGCAGCCGATCTCGGGTTTGCCATCCCCGGGCTTTCCTTCCCCAGCCTGAACGCGGTGCAAGCCTACGGCGCCGGTCTGCCGGGCTCGTTTGTGCAGGGTCTTGGAAGTCCGAGCGATTCGTTCAGCAATAAGCCGCTAGGCGTTTTCTGGCAGGATTCCTGGCACATAAGCTCGAATTTGACCCTCAATTACGGCGTTCGCTATGACGTTGAATTTCCACCCCAGTTCAAGCCACCTACCGCGCTGGCACAGGCGGGATACAATTTCCTGGGATTGCAGAAGGGAATTCAAACCGACAGCAACAACATCCAGCCGCGATTGGGCCTAGCCTGGGATCCCGAGGGTGATGGCAAGACCGTGGTGCGCGCCTCCTACGGGATGTTCTACGACCACCCCTTGCTGGGCTTGTACTTCCTCGGAGATGCATCGGACGGGTCGACCAGCGGCCAGTTGGCGTTTGGGCCGGGAAGCTGCAGTGGCTCGGGACAGCCTGGAAACCTGAACGCAGTTTCCTCGTTCCAGGGTTTGCCAATCAATCTGCCGAGCACATTAAATCCATGTGCCGCGTCACTTAATCCTGCAGTCGCAAGTGCGCTTGGATATCAGCCGAACCAGCAGCAGTTCCAGGCGTTGAATTTCCCGCAGTCCATTTTCCTTAACCAGAATTACTTGAATCCCTCGAGCTTCATGCCACTGGCATTTCAGCCGTTCGGGTATCCACAAGCCCGGAACTTCGTGTACGCCTACTCGCAACAAGCTAATCTGACGGTCGAACGCGACCTCGGCAGTGGCTACACGTTGAGCCTCGCTTATAACTTCAATGGCGGCCGGCACCTGAATCGGCCCATCAATGCCAACCCTGTGCGTGGGGACTTGATGATCAGGAACCTCACGGCGGCGGTAGCAGGCGGCGGAGCTCTACCTACTCAAAACCCATTTACCGTGAGTACATGTGGAGTTGGTCCCCTAGGACCATTTGTGCCCGCGGCGCTAACGAATTTCTTCCGGCCGTCGGGTGTGAATCCATCCATCGCAATCCCGTTATTGAGCAATCCCAGTACAGCGCCATGTGTTCTTGGTGTGTTACCTCTTGTCGAAGCACGTTACGGCCTCAATACCAGCTGCGACCTGACCACTTTGGCCGGCTGCATTCCCTTTGGCGACATGGACGCGAACTACTCTAACGGCAGTTCTGTTTACCATGCCTTCACCACCAATCTGCGCAAGCGCTTCGGCAGCCATTACGAGTTCTTGGCCTCCTACACCTGGTCGCACGCCATTGATGATTCGACCGACCTGCAGTCCACAACCACGCCGCAGGATAGCTATTACCCAATGCTCGACCGGGCCAATTCAACCTTTGATCAGCGGCATCGGTTTGTGTTCAGCGGCGTGTATCAGACGGGCAAGATCGGCGGGGCGGGATTTGCTCGCAAGCTGGCCAGCAACTGGACCTTCGCCCCCATCGTCGACATTGCCTCCGGCCGACCTTTCAATATTGTGACGGGCAATGGCGACAACCTGCAGCTCTCGGCCCTAACCGGGCGCCCCAACACGTTCGTCAACCCCGCTTGCGGAAATGCTTATCCCGCGGTGCCGTCGAAGTTCTCACCGACGGGTGTGTTTCAGGAGTCGTGTCCGGCCGACTTCAACGGCACACTTCTTTCGCTCGATGGCAATCTGGCACGCAATGCGGGAACTACGCCCTGGACTGCCTTCAACGACATGCGTGTGGCACGGCGGATCTACTTTGGCGAGCGCGTGAACATGGATTTGATGGCGGACATCTTCAATATTGCCAACCGCTACAATGTCTCCGCAGTGAGTCCGCTATTCAGCAATGCCGGGCAAGCGACGGCAGCGTACGATCCGCGGCAATTTCAGTTTGCGCTGAAGCTGAACTGGTAATCCCGCTGTTCAGGTCCTTCGAGAACCCAGGTCTGGCTCAATCGGCCAGACTTGGCGACTCCCTGGACCAGCCATGTCGACTTGATTCTGGTTCCACCAGAATACTGCTAACATCTGTGTTTCATCCTTCACGACAGCGGAGACCACTTACATGGGCGAGGTCGATACGCCAACGGCGCGGACGCGCGTAGTACGAGAGTCGCAGCTCGCCGTCTATGATCGGGCGGCGGTTTACCGAATCCTCGACGAAGGATTCATTTGCCACATCGGATTCAGTGTTGAGGGGCAGCCTTATGTCATCCCGACCTCCTATGGGCGATCGGGAGATGTGCTTTACGTTCACGGTTCGGCGGCAAGCCGAATGCTGCGGACGCTGAGTCACGGCGTGCCGGCGTGTGTTACCGTAACCCTGCTGGACGGGCTGGTGCTGGCGCGGTCCCTATTCAATCATTCGATGAACTATAGGTCGGTTGTGGTTTTGGGGACAACCAGCGTGGTAGAGGATCGTGAGGAGAAACTGAAGGCCTTGCACGCGTTGTCGGAACACATCATGGCAGGAAGGTGGGCGGAAGCGAGGCCGCCGAACGAGAGAGAACTGAAGGCAACCGTTGTGCTGCGGATCCCGATTCGGGAGTTTTCCGCGAAGGTAAGGACGGGGCCACCCATCGATGACGAGGAAGATTATGCGTTTCCGGTTTGGGCAGGGGTCATACCGCTCACCCTGGTTCCGGGAGAACCGATTGCGGATTCTCGAGTAGCAAAGCATCAGGTTGTTCCGAAATACGTGCCTGGATACTTCCGCAAGCGTCATCCGTGAGACCTCGACCTATTTGCGTTGAAGACCGGGCTCTTCTGAGTCTCACGCCTGGCTAAGGATGACCGCGTGGCTGGATGGCGACCGGATCAGGGGATCAGCAAAATCTTGCCAGCTGTTTTGCGTCCCTCCAGCTCGTGATGGGCCTGCTGTGCTTCCTCTAAGCGGTAGCGGTGTTCAATGCGCAACTTCAGTTGACCGGCTTTGATCATGTTGAATACGGATGTCGCCCGCGACTGTAACTCTTCGCCGGTAACCGTGTAGTCGACGAGCGAGGGGCGCGTCAGGAACAGCGAGCCTTTTTGCGTTAATACCAGCGGATCGCATGGGGCGACGGCGCCGCTCGATCCACCGAAAAGGACCATCATGCCGCGGGCGCGTAGCACGTTCAGGCTCTTGGCGAAGGTGGTCTTGCCGACCGAGTCATACACGACACTCACTCCGGCGCCGCCGGTAAGGCGCCTGGTCTCGCTTTCGAAGTCGGCCTCGGTATACAGGATGATTTCGTCAGCTCCGGCATCCCGCGCCAGCTTAGCTTTTTCGGGAGTCGATACGGTGCCGATGACGCGAGCGCCGAGATTGCGGGCCATCTGCACCAGCAGCAGTCCGACACCGCCCGCTGCGGCATGAATCAGAGCGGTATCACCCTTTTTCAGGCGAAAGGTGTCATGCGACAGGTACTGAGCGGTCATGCCTTGCAGCATGGCGGCCGCAGCCTGCTGATCGCTTACACCGTCGGGAATTTTGACGAGGCGGTCGGTGGGACAGACGGCATATTCGGCGTACGCGCCGAGAATACTGACGTAGGCGACGCGGTCCCCGGGCTTCACAGTCGTTACCTCCCGGCCGACAGCGGTTACGATTCCGGCTGCTTCCTGGCCGGGAACAAATGGAAGCGGCACTTTGTAGCGGCCCTCGCGGTTGTAGACATCGATAAAGTTCACCCCCGCAGCCACGATTTTGATGAGGGCTTCATTAGGTTTCGGACTCGGAACTGGCACGTCTACAAGCTGCATCGCCTCCGGTCCACCCGGCTGCTTAACCTGAATGGCTTTCATGCCGGGATTGGATTCCCGGCGTAGGGGCACGGATTCGGGAAGTGGGAACTGGGCCTCGTTAGGCGGGCGACGATAGGGCTGTCGATAGACTATTGCCCATCGGGCAGCCGCTGCGAGATGTCATAACGGGGCTACCCCGGTAAATGCAGGTGCAGGTACCCAAGGTAATGTACGACGGTACCACCGAGAAATTGACCGAGGCGGCAACCGCAGAGTAGGATTCCGACATCTGTAAGTACCTGTCGGCCGCAGTTGGATCGCGTTAACTATAGAGAAAGATGAGATTTGTAAAACTCTATTTGCTGATCGCGTCCCTGGGCGCGTTGCTTTTGGCGACAACAGCGTGCCAGAAAGCCAAGTCTTCCCGTCTTCTGCCTCCACGGCAAGCCACGGCGCCAGCATTAACCAGAACGACCACAACCGACCCCCCTGCTGCCGAGAGCAAACCAGCACAGGCAATCGAACGGGCGGAGGCCAAAGCTCCTCGGCCCAACGATCGCGTCGCCGAATTGATTGCGCGGGTCGAAAAGGAATACCAGGCGGGGCAGGCGAATTATCAGGCAGGACATCTGGAGGCGGCAAAGCAGAGCTTTGATAACGCCTTCAACCTGCTGTTGTCGAGTCCGGTCGAGATTGGCGGGGATGAGCGATTAGAGCGGGAATTTGAAAAGCTGCTGGACGGGGTCAATGGGCTCGAGCTGACGGCCTTACAGGAAGGCGACGGGTTCACCGAACAGAAGTCCGAACCTGCGCCCATCGACGAGGCCAGTGAGGTCACTTTTCCTGTCGATCCGAATGTCAAGGCCAAGGCCGCTGCCGAAGTGAGCGCCACACATTCCGATCTGCCGCTCATGATGAACGATACGGTGGCCGCTTATATCAACTACTTTTCGACCAGCGGGCGCAGCGTGTTGGAACAGTCGTTGAAGCGCTCGGGACGCTACCAGGAGATGATCAGGCTGATCTTGAAGCAAGAGCGACTGCCCCAGGATCTTATCTATCTGGCCGAAGCCGAGTCGGGCTTTCACCCTTTAGCGCTTTCCCGCGCCGGGGCTCGGGGCATGTGGCAGTTCATGGGGAGCCGGGGGAAGGGCTACGGCCTTGAGCGCAGCTGGTGGGTGGATGAGCGCCAGGACCCGGAGAAATCGACGCGCGCGGCGGCTCGCCACTTGAAGGATTTGTACAAGCAGTTCGGCGATTGGTATCTCGCCATGGCCGCCTATAACTCCGGTCCCGGAACGGTTCAGAATGCGGTGAAGCGAACCGGGTACGCCGACTTCTGGGAACTGTACCGGCGCAACGTGCTGCCGAAGGAAACGCGGAACTACGTTCCGATTATTTTGGCCGTGACCATAATGGCCAAGAACCCGGCGCAGTATGGCTTGCAAGAGATCGTTCCAGACAAGCCGGGAAACGTAGACACGCTGAAGATCGACTACCCCGTGGATCTGCGCTTGGTAGCGGAATGCATCGATGTTCCGGTCAGCGATTTGCAACAGCTGAATCCAAGCTTGTTGCGTATGACAACGCCCAAGGACCGGGAGTTTGCCCTCCACGTGCCTGCCGGCAGCAGGGATCGGTATCTGGAAGCGATTGCCGCTATCCCCCCCGACATGCGTGTGTGGTGGCGGTACCACAGGGTACAAGACGGGGACAGTCTGGCTTCGGTCGCCGAAAGCTATCGCACAACCGCGAAGGCTATCCGTGCAGCCAATGACCTAGACAGCAATCAACTGCAACCTGATACCAAGCTGATCATTCCGATTGCCCCCGGGAAGCGTGCTTTCTCGGAAGATCCCGCCACCTATTCACGGCATGCCACTCAGTATCGAATTCGAGAGGGAGACACAGTCTCGTCGGTGGCAGAAAATTTCGACGTGCCGCCGCGAATGGTACGGCGCTGGAATCGACTGAAAGGTGAGAGCCTGCGCGGGAGGCGTGTGGTTTACCTACATCTGCCGGTGAGCCCCAACACGATTGAGGCGCGCCGTGCCGCCACAAAACCAAGACGACAGCAAAAGAGAATGGCCGCGGTTCGTGACAATCAAGTCGTACACCACAAAGTGAAGCAGGGCGAAACCCTGTCCTCTATCGCAACTTCTTACAAGACAACAGTTTCCGCGCTCCAGCGCGACAATGGCAGAGTCGCCAACCTACGCCCGGGCATGATCTTGATCGTCCGCGAGTCGCGGTAAATCCGAAGCTTCGTCCATCGTTGCTCCTGGTTGTTTCGGAAACCACTCCGGCCAGAGAAGAGCCATCCACTTGACTTCGAGTCGGCCAACCACCGACGAGTCACGACCAAGGACTGATCAGCTAAGACCGAGATCCGTGTTGTTCGGAGAATTCCTGTCTAAGCGACGCCTCTGTTCGACTTCCGGTGCGCGGGTGTAATATGCAGTTCGAACGGAAGCGGGCAGTGTTGCTGTGCAGCAATTATGCTGTGCTATAATCGCGCGCCGTTCAACGCAATCGCTGTAGTCGAGTAGTCTTATATTCCTTAGTGCATCCAGTGCTCCCGCAGGAAGCGCGCGAGCAGCGAGAATCCAGGAGGAGAAATGATGTTTGATGAGACCCTCTATCTAGGTGATGACGAGATGGACGAATACGGCGAGGGTGCCGGCTACGGCGATTCGCTGGAAGAAGATCTCGAAGAGGAAGAAGAAGAGGAAGAAGAAACAGGTTTAGGCGAAACGGAACCGACTTCCGAACCCGCCGCTCCGGTACCAATTCCGGTGAGCACCGGCGGCGGCGGTGGCAGAAAAGCTCCGAAGAAAGCAGCGGCAAAAAAGAAACCCGCCAAGAAAGCCGCAAAAAAGAAAAGCGCCAGAGCAGGAGCGCGTGCCGCTGCCGGAAAGCGCGCCGCTCGACGGCCCGCCAAGAAAGCAGCCAAAAAGGGCGGCCGCGGTGGGAAGAAAAAAGCGGCCAAGAAGACGGCCCGGCGTCGCCGTTGATCAAGCGCAAGAATTAGAAGCCGCGGCTCGAACCGCGGCTTTTTTCATTTCGGAAGATTCCCTGCCACGCCTCCGCCAGCGGGTACTACCGAACCGATGCCAAACAATTGCGCATCCCTTACTTCTTGCTCTGTACGGCACTAAGGCATCGGCTATACAGCTCGAGCAGGTGTCCGGCGTAGTCCTCCGGTTTGGATGCTGCGCCGCTACCCTGAAAGCCGACCCCAGATGTCGTGGTCTTGCCGTAGCCTGTGGTCATGGCTATGAACTTCATCATATCGAGTGCGATATCCTCGTTGCGGCGCGAGAGATGTGGCAGAACAGCTGCTTCTTCCATGAAGACCTCCGAAGGAACAAAAACGCTGGGAACATCGTCCACAATGACGGAACTCCTTGTTGACTTGCTATGGTCGAATCCCGACCTAGATAAATTATCAGATTACGGAACCCTAGGCCGCTCGGCCAAGAAGCGGATCTCGGATGGTTTGTACAGGTGAATACGATTTGTCCAGTTCTCTCCGGAGCGTTCTCACAGGATTGGGTCGCTTTGCTGACGGCTAACCAACGGCGCCAGTGGTATTCACAACGGGACACCGTGCCCAGTGTCCCGGACTGACCTCGATCAGCGGAGGCGTCTCCACTCGACATTCCGGCTGGCGATACTGGCAGCGCGGCTCGAACAGGCAGCCGCGTGGCATCGCGTCGATTCCCGGCACCGTTCCTTCAATCGTCTCGAGCGGCTGGTCGCGTCTGGTTTCGAGGGTTGGAACTGCCTGCAGAAGCCCGCGAGTATAAGGATGCGCCGCTCGGGTGAAAATCTCACGCTTATCGCCCAGCTCCACCAGGCAGCCCGCATACATCACCGCCACTCGGTCAGCCACTTCGGATACCACAGCCAAGTCGTGCGAGATAAACAGCATGGTCAGCCCGTACTTCGCTCGCAATCTAGCCAGTAGCTCTAGAATCTGCGCCTGGATGGTCACATCGAGGGCGGTAGTTGGCTCGTCCGCGATCACCAGTTCTGGGCGGTTCACCAAGGCCATGGCGATCATGACCCGCTGCCGCATTCCGCCTGACAGCTGATGCGGATAATCGCGGGCGCGCCTGGCTGGATCCGGAATGGCCACCTCCTCCATCGCCTGAATCGCAGCCTTGCCAGCATCGCGCCGGCTCACTTTCTGATGAGCGAGCATCGCCTCGGCAATCTGGTCTCCGACCCGCATTACCGGATTCAGCGCGGTCATAGGCTCCTGGAAGATCATCGCTATCCGCGATCCCCGAATGAGGTGAACCTCCCTCGGTGGAATCTTCAGAATGTCGCGAACAGCTCCTCGATTGCTCTTAAGCAGGACCTCTCCCGTGGTACGCGCCTCCGGCACCAGCAGCCGCATGATGGCCAGCGAGGTGACCGACTTGCCCGAGCCTGATTCCCCCACCAGTCCCAGGGCCTCGCCCGGCGCGATGCTGAAGCTAAGGTCCCGCACCGCGGATAAGCCCATGCTTCCAGTTCCGCCGGCTCGACCCGATCCGGGGAACTCGACGGTAAGGTGTCGAACTTCGAGGAGAGGGGTCACCCGAGTCATCCTAGCAATTTGTTGCGTCGAGGGCACGATCAGGAGCGCGC
>JBPYDQ010000524.1:0-5647 GCA_051986135.1 Terriglobales bacterium
GAGTGCAGCAGCTCTTTCGATCTGCTCTGCGGAGTGGCGGATTTTGGCGGGGAAAGGCACCGTTTTAAGATGATGCCTGGGGCGAGCAGATGGAAAGAAACGGTGCTGTGCAGATTTCAAGGGGCAACAGTCTAGCGTTGCCTTTCATGGTTCCCTTCTGAAGTAGCGTTTGATAAATGCTCAACTCAGGGCACATGCCGGCACGAGGATCCTACAGTTGCTTTCCGTTCGGCCTATTCTGCCAAGCCTAGTGATTGGAGCACGTTCTTGACTACCCTGTCGCAGCGCGTAGCGTGAAACTTGAAAGATTCAACAGTAGTTGCGCCAGCTTGGGCATAGAGCCCCTTCCGCAGCCCTGCCCGTGCGCGGTGCAGCCGGATCTTCACGTTTTCAGGAGTAAGGTTGAGGCACTCGGCTGTTTCGTCCGTGGTCATTCCCTCAACATCGCGCAACATGAAAATCAAACGGTAATCTTCCGGCAACCCCAGAATTGCCCTTTCCAATACACCGCCAAGTTCTCGATCGTAAGCCGCCTCCTCCGGGTTGCGGCCAGCCGATGCGAGTGTTCTCATAACACCCCCGTTAGATTCTTCGGAATTGTCGAGCGATTGAAACCGTGAACGACGGTGGGAACGAGCCAAGGCTTCGTGAACAGCAATTCGTGTCAGCCAAGTGGAAAACTTTGCTCGACCCTCGAAGTCGGCTAGGTGTTGGTACGCTCGAACAAAAGCATCCTGCATGACATCTTCCGCTTCCGCATCTTCATGCAAAACGGCCCTAGCCACACGATAGAGCCGTTGGTTGTAACGGCGCATCAATATTTCGTACAGCGCGGTTTCGCCAGCCACTACTCGGCTGACTACCTGCTCATCGCTCCACGCTTCTTGCTTAGCCTGTTCCAGCAGTGTAGTGCTAGCCATTGTCGTTCTCCCATACATTAATGAGTGGGAAGCCGGGCAAAAGTTACTACCTAAGCTAGACTGCAGCCTCTTCAGAATCAATGGCTTGCCAATTACGCAGAAAGGCCGTTTACTGCAAAGCGCAGTGAAACAGCTTTCGCTGGCGCCGTTGTGTTCCGGTGAGGGACAGGTGCGCTTGGAGACCTTGTAGACTACTCGGCCTCAACGTGACAGACGAAACCGGAATACGTCTGACACTTGGGATCTGAAGAGTTCATACAGGTGCTACCGCCATACCTTCTAGGTGTAGGAACAGCTCGCCATTTTCTTACCCGGAATGTATGAATTGTTTCGACGATACTGCTGATAACCAACAACCATCCCAGAGTCGGCACGGTGCCGATCCTAAGCCGCATGCATGCGGAATAGTGCGATTTTTCCGAGAACCAGCATGATGATTCCGAGTGTCAATCCCCACCTGTGACGCAGTTTTTCGACTCCATAAAATAGTGGAGTCGCAATCATGTGGCTGCGGGGATATGTTCTACTGCACAGACATGCTCGCGACAGTGAACCACTTCGGCTCGGTGAACAATTCACTATCTGCAACATGCCTTGTTGCTCGACCGGTTCGTGCCATAAGTATTCGTTAACATGTATCTTTTTTCGATGCTAGCGATATCGCAATCTCAGAAGTCGTATAAGTGCTTTCCGCTAGAGATCGAGTCATCAACCCGCCCTCTCTGAATTGTGACTTATGCTCTTGAAGAATTCCTGTTGCTAGTCTTGCCGCCTGCTGGGGGCGATGGTTGCGGTCTTCATGCTGAGCAGGGGCAACCACATACGGTAGCATTCACATCCGACGGGAAGTTGAACGGCTGATCGATCAAAGGGTAACCTACTCGAAAGAGATTCTCATGTCGGTAATTCGAACCTGCAAGAATTGTGGACGTCGGAATCGGATTCCAGTGCGGCATCTGGCGCACACTGGTCGCTGCGGCGCCTGCAAGTCTCCCATTCCGCCCGTGGCCGAGCCTTTGGAAGTTGATCCGGAAATGTTTAACGATATCATCCAGAATGCAAACGTTCCCGTGCTCGTGGATTTCTGGGCAACATGGTGCGGGCCGTGCCGGGTTGCCGCACCCGAGGTCGCCCGTACAGCTAAGGACCTGCTCGGGCAGGCGATCGTTTTGAAAGTTGATACCGACCGGCATTCAGAGCTGGCCGCACGCTACGGCGTTCGCGGTATCCCGACTTTTGCGGTCTTTTATGGCGGCCGACTGGTCATGCAGCAGGCGGGTTTGGTCAGCCATGACCAAATGGCAAACTGGCTTAGGTCTGCGGCAAAGCCAATATCGACAGCTTGATTCGAGGAGTAGGTCATGCGATAGCCATTACCTATAGACCAAAATGCTCTTGCTCAGCGCTGCCACTCACGCTTCAAAGGCGGGTGAACTGTCAAGAAGTGAACAATCTAAGATAGAGCCGTAGAGGCACATCGATTGCCGTCCAGACGCCGCACCCTTCCAACTTGTCGCGCAGGGCTCGCTCCTCTCACACAGCTCGCCTTGCCACAATCCCAATAGCAAATGGACGTGTTTTTCTGCGGACTCTCAGCAGCATTGCTTCTCGACACTGATTCCCAATCTTGGCTACTGTTACAACGATATGCGAGTCATTAAGTGCGACGTGTCCGAGATAAAGGCGTCGTCTTGGGCGGGCTGACGTTCTGCACCCAATTTTAGTTACCAGTCTGAAGTGGACAAAAATAAGTCTTCCAGCTTGCCTACATTCGGAGAATGCGGCTGGCGAGAGCTGTGTTTGCAGCGTTGCGCCAGCCGATGAACGTTTTAGAAACGAAAGACAATGCCCGCCGACGGCTGGGCCACATGTGTAGTTGTATTTGTGTTCAGGTTGGAAAAACCGAAGTCCGGTGTACTGTACACTAGGCCGCGGTACTCGGCTCGCAGCGATACATGCCGCACGACCGGGAAATCCGCGCCACCGCCATAAACAAAAACTCCGGTCGACTGGCGTTGGGCGCCCGCCACGGTGCCGAAGTTATTGTTGGTCGGATCAAACACAAGGGCCCCTCCCTCGGCCAAAAGATAGGGGCTGATCCGCCACCTGTGAGGGCTCGGCAGGCTCACGACAAACCCGCCGGTAGCCTGGTGAACATTGGCTTCGATGCGAGAAAGACCAGCCGGCGTAAAAAATTGCTGGGTGTTGTGGTCGTAGCCATATACAGCTTCAGCTGCAAGCCAGCGATTGAAGTGGTATCGATAACCAACTAGAAGGCCGCCAGTCTCAGTGCCACGTTGCAAATTGCCGTTTCCGGTTGCGTCCTTGGTAAAGAAGCCAGTACCCTGGAGACTAATCTCCGATCGATTCTCCTGTGCTGCCGCAAAGGTGCTCAGCAGCAACGTCAGACTCAGTACGGTGATTGTTTTTGACCGCATTAGTTCCTCCTCCGTGATTTCGAACAGATCCGAAGGTCCGCTCTGCTTGCTGGCGGACCCGCCACCCTCCCTTGCATTGCCCGTGCCAAGAGCGGGTGTGCACGCCGGATCGCCTCGAAATGACTGGCGCGGCGACTACTTGTCGGCCAAGGAATGATTGTGTCGAAAGTCACAACTGTCGTCCCTTTCGACAGATTTTGGACAAATGACGAACGGTCACGACACTTTAATCGCATCCTTTGCCGCTTGAGTTCATAGGATTTAAGCGCAGCGGACGTGAAGATACCCTTGTCGAGTTGTACGGGTACGGAGGAGACCAAAGACCGGTGGTAATGACCGCGATTCCCGCAAACAGCATCGACATCGCCGCGCTATGAGCGGCTTCTGTGGGCGGAATAATCCTGACCCAGGGATCCGCGCTTCAAGTGCCGCTGGGAGGACTCGGTAATTGCTGCACAGGCAAACTCACTGGAAACGCCGACAGGTTCCGTTAAACGGAATCACATCATTGAAGTGCTGAAACTGACGGCCGGACGGTTGCAGGGCCGAAAGCTGTAGCGGCGCGGGCATCAACCGCGCTACCCTCATCTCACGCATGAAGAAGAGCGGCACCGATCGGCGTCGAGTCTTCTAATCGTTCGGGTGCACGCCCGACCCAGCAATATCTCTCATCACCACGTAGTGCTCGTTCCGTCGTCACCTTCGACAATTGTCGAACTGCTTTTCGACACTTTTCGACATCGATCTCCAACAAAATCAGGTTCTTATTTTGTTTTCAATGTCTTGTAAGAGTGCGGACCGAATTTTTGTTTGGTCCACGGCGTGCCCCTGTCGGACAGACAGAAGAAAACAAAGATGTTCAAACTCTCCACGGTCGAAACCAACGAACGGCGAAAGCTGGTAGTGGAAGGCAAGCTGGTTAGGCCGTGGACAGATGAAGTCGAGAGAGCGTGGCGGCGTGCCCAGGAACATCTTATGGGACGCGAGCTGGTGGTTGATCTAACCAATGTCACCCTTATTGGTCCTGATGGAGAGAACACATTATTGAATCTGATGCGAGATGGGGCGCAGTTCACGTGCGGAGGAGTCCTGACAAAACACTTGTTGAAGCAATTGGCACGGAGATGCCGCCCGGAGCCATAACACGTCGACCAGGGGAAGTGATAAAAAAGCCGAGATCCCTGTCACTTTCCGTGAGGCTCACACGTTTACCATTGTGGAGGCTACAGTGAAGATTTTCGGCGCTAAACGGGCTGATACCTCGCTGCACTTGCTCTATGCGAGTAGCACGGATTTTTGTCGAATCTTTAAAGCAGACATGGATGGCCTTTACCTGTTGGCATTGCTCTTGACCGCGGATTCCGGATTAGCAGAGAGGTGTTTCGTTCTTGGCCTCGAAGACTCGAAGAGTGGTAACCCGGTTTTTAAGCAATGGGCGCAATCCTGGGCTCGTCGCACAATCATCACAAACGCGATTCGCGCCATTGTCCCGCGCCCCGATAACAATGCTTCTCCTCCGGCTTTCAACTTAGGCCCTCAAAATACGAGGGTGCCGTCGGAATTGGCGGCTGTCTTAGGTTTGCGGACGTTCGATCGCTTCGCTTTTGTGATGTCGGTACTCGAGGGCTACTCCGAGGGCGACTGCAGGCTGCTTCTGAACTGTTCGAGCGCTGAATTAACTCAAGCCAGAATTCTTGCCCTGCAGCAACTTGGTTCGCTGGCCGAACGTCACCGCAAAACCGAAAACGCTGTCCAGTTGCATTCGAAGGAAGACAATTCAGAGTTGAGGCTGGCGCCGGGGATGGTCCGGCAGTTGACTGTTTCTGCATAATCGCCAACTACTTTGACGATAGGAACGCCTGTAAAGATTTGGCGACAAACGTGTCGTTAGCGAAAGTTCACTAACGCCTGCTGGCTCGACTTCGCCATATTGACGACACAGTGTGCGCCAAGTGTAACGTCCAAGCCGCGTCCGCTATGTCGAGCCGCTCGTTACCGCGGTGAAGGCTGCCGCGAAGGACGGCCCTCTACTCGACGAGATTGGCAGGAACGCGGCTTTCGGAACCAGAGGCCGCTCAATTTGGCGATCTCGGGCTTGTACACTTAATGGCGGGTGGAAGTGACCCGGCACCGGGTTATAGGTAGATTGAGGTCCTTGCAGCGCTCAGTTCACGCAGCGATGCGAGTGCCTGCGGGAGGGCGGGATCCGGCGAATTGCGGGGTGCCAACCCAGCTACCCGCAACGGCGGCAGCCAACCCGAAAAGCAATGCAAAAAAGCTGCCGAACGC
>JBPYDQ010000525.1:0-3322 GCA_051986135.1 Terriglobales bacterium
CTGATCCGTCGAGCGAATGAATCTCTACCCCGTACTTGTCGCCGTTCTTGGAGAGCACGACGTACGTTCCTTCAGGACCGACCCATTTGCCCAACCATTGGTCTGCAACATGCATGGCTGCACGTGGTGTGGCGGATGATTTCGGCGGCAGGTTGCCCGTTCCGCCGGATGGTGGTCCCGCGGGTTGATCGCGATTCTCACAGCTGGCTGTGACAAGCGTTATCAACAATGTAATTATCCAAGAGAGAATTCTTGTCGTCATAATTTCTCCTGACGGACCGAATTCGGAATTTCATTTTAGTCCGGCGCGGCGCGAAGTACATCGCTGTTTCGGCCAAGCTCGATCGCACCGCTCGACTACAACCTTATCCGTCTGCGTACCACCCTGAGTTGAGCGCTTGGCCAACCTCCCTTCCAGCGTGACCAGTAAAGGCGCTCCACCGGCCACACCCGAAGACACATAGGCGCGCTAAAGAGATGAATTGTCTCTTTCCTGCGTGACGGGAAAACTCACGCCAGTGAGACATTCGGTGAAGACTCCGGCGTCGGCCAGAAAGAGAAATTCACCGCTCATACGAAACTTGTCGTTAATGGGGTCAATGTTCGCCTTCCGCTTGAGCTCATAATTCTGTTGAGAAATGATCATGCGGTCTGCATTGTCGAGCTGACGCAGCGTGTTTGTATCCCTTACTTCGAATTGCTCAGGCGCTTCCTTGCCGCGAGTCCCGGCTGGCGTAGTCGTAGTCTGGAAAGTTGCGCCTCTTTGTGTGCATGCGGACTTTTTGCGGAACAAAGGAGTTGTTTGACGCTGCCGCTTGCAGCACCATCGACGAAACCGGCGAGTCATTAATTCATGCTTCCTTGTTCGTCGAACTAATCTGGTGGGCTCTCACGAATCAACTGCTGATAGACCTCGCGTGCATGATCCAGCCGGAATTTTCTCGGCCGTGAGGATTGTTGCAAAGTGATGGATTTCGGCAATCGCTCTCGTCACTATTAGATGTCTGCTGCGCCGAACGCTTGCCGCCAGTGTTCTACTTGTCCAGCCGTACGACCTCCCCTGTGTCGAGTCGGTATTCGGCCTCGAACACGGTCAATTTGCCTACTTCCTTTCCGTGTCTCAGAACTTCGCTATGGGCCAGTACATCCCGCGCGCTCTGGTGAACGTTTTCCTTAATAGCCATCTCGACCAAAGCATCCCCCTTGGTGGAATCCTTGACCTTGGCCACCGCAGGCCTGATTTGGTCCACCATAGCCTGAAGATTCGGCGTGGGCATCTTGTCTCCCGAGCATGCTGCCGTCACCGCGCCGCACTTCGTATGCCCGAGCACCACAAGAACGGTACTGCCCAAGTGCTCAAAGGCATACTCCATGCTGCCCAGCCCAATGGCATCGGCAATGTTTCCGGCTGCTCGCACCACGAACAAGTCCCCGAGGCTCTGATCGAACAGAATTTCTGGAGGCACGCGGCTATCCGAGCAGCTCAACACGATGACTTTCGGGTGCTGACCCTGTGCCAAGAACTCCCGCAGTTTAACCAGATGAGCCGCCCTCGGTTTACCCGCAACAAATCGCCGGTTACCTTCCATTAGATCGTCCCATATCTTGTCGGCTGCAGTTGTCGTCTGACTAGCGGTATGCGCCGCAGGGTGCTCTGCCTGAGCTGCAACGTGTTGCACGATTGCGAGACTAGCCACCAGCAGAACTGCGAACATCAGCTTCTGTCTCATAGTTCCTCCGAGTCGAAATCTTGCACACCATTGTTCCGTTCGATTCGCAAACATTCTATTGCCACTGACCGATTTGAGAAACACCATCCGGTCCCAAACTAGCGAGCTACGGGTTTGCCATCCCATCCACCATTCTAGGAGAGGTTGCCCCAACTACCGCCTCCCCATCCTGAGAACATCGAACCATCGACAATACTGCCCTCTCGATAGTCGAAGCTACGTGGTGCGCCCGCAGAACTGCGTGCCCAGATGCGCAGCGTCTTAACCACGCCACGTGCAGGATCCACGCCAAAAGTGCCGTTGCCCATGCGGGAAAAACTGTTACGCGCAGCAAGTTCGCGAAGCCGCTGCGTGACATCCACGTTGCGCCCCGGTACACCCATACCACTCCCGCAGAATCACATTTTCCGCCTTGTTTCCCCACTGTCCGCCTCCCCAGCCGGGGAAGTTGGCGCCATTTACCACGCTCCCTTCGCGATATTCAAACAAGCGAGGCCGCCCGCCGGGGCCAGTTGTATGGATGCACAGTGTCTTCACGTTGCCCGGTGCAGCGACGATACCAAAGGTGTTGTTGCCCATGCGAAACGTAGTGTTCGTGCGGAACAACGGTAGATTGTTGATTACCTTTGCGAGGAGAACCGAGTCGTGCGTGTACAGATCCCACCCGACAAATCTCACGAAAAAGAGAAACGTTCAGCGTGAGAAATGTCACGAGGCCCAGCATTTTAAGCAGCTTTCGTAAAAGGGGGGCACCATGCAACAAGGGATAATTGAGCTGAGCCGGCTTGGCCCGATGCCACCATCTGCCAAAGTCATTCGCGAGCATCTGGATGAACTTGTCATAAGTACGAGAAGGCCATCGCGTCGATTAAGAAGCCAATTACGGACGAGGAAGCGAAAGCCTTGGTTAAGGGTTTTTGGTCCTGACGACTTCTTCGGAGCGGCTTGGACACTAGTGAACTTGATTGAGTCCGCGCCCGGCTGGCCGCTACGAGACTGCCTTGAAAACACCGACAACGAATGGATTCGGACGCTCAAGCGGAGTGCGAGAAACTCAGGCCTTTTGTGAGGCGGCGGTTGAGACACCACTGCTCGCCCGACATCTGCTGCTTTCCGCATCACGCCCGTAAGCCCGGTTGTGTCCTCGGGAAGTTCGTGCTTTGGAAGGCCTTATATGGAATGATGCCGCTTCCTTAAAACCTCCCCCCCACAAATATGAGTCGGATTCGGCGCTCCTGAACCTCAGTGGTTCACCTTAAAACCGGCCAACTGTGGTCAGGGCAAAACCGGCCAACGAGAGTGGCCGGGACTCCGTTGTTTTTACCCCGCCGAATCCTGTGGCGGCAAGTCCGTTTTAGTGCGCCAACTGCGCGGGCCACATTTGAGCACGTGGCCGTGATGGAGCAATCGATCGAGCATGGCCGTGACCGCTGCGCTGTCGCCAAGTAGTTTGCCCCAGTCCTCCACCGGTCGATTGGAAGTGAGCATCGTACTGGTATGCTCATAGCGACGCATCACAATCTCCAGTAAGTCCTCTGCGGCGGTGGCGGGTAACTTACGCATGCCGAGATCATCGATGATGAGCAGCGGTA
>JBPYDQ010000526.1:0-5313 GCA_051986135.1 Terriglobales bacterium
GGTAAATGTCATGTTCTACGACCGCCGCGGCGATCCCGAAAACCGCAAGCAGGTCGTTGTCCTGGCGCGCTCAACCGACGACGGCGGTTCCTTCGCCAACTACGCCTGGACGGAGAAACCCTTCGAAGCGAGAGGCGTTTTCTTCGGGGACTACACGGGACTGGCGGCTTTCGGCGGACGTGTTTACGGCGCATGGACGGAGAAGCCGACCGTGGAGCCCGGTTGCGACTGCAAAACGCCAGAGCAGCACCCTGCTCGCCACGGCACGGTCGTCACGGTGGGAGTCGCCGATTTTACTGGCAAGCCGGAAGCTAACGCGGTGAAAGCGCGCAACTAGCTCGCTTGTCGCGCGGACTGACCTTAGATTCGATCGCGCGTCATCTGCCCATCGACCATCCGCCACAGCCCAAGCGGGTTGGAATCCTGCAACTCTTCCGGCAGCGCAGCCTGGGGAAAGCCCTGATAACAGACCGGCCGAGCAAAACGGAAGATCGCTTGACTCCCGACCGAGGTGGACCGGCCATCCGATGTTGCAGGGTAGGGGCCGCCGTGTACTATCGCATGGCTGACCTCGACTCCGGTTGGAAAACCGTTAAACACAAGGCGTCCTACTCTTGTTTCCAGAATTTCGAGCAAGTCGGCATAGTCGCGCAGGTCCTGGTCTGTCCCGTGAATTGTGGCGGTGAGATGTCCTTCCAACCCGTGCGCAATGGCCAAAAGATCCTGGCGACTGCAGTCGTAGACCAGCAGCGTGGTTGGTCCAAAGATTTCGCCGTCTAGGGCCGCATTTCGCAAGAAGCATGCCGCGCCGGTCTCGAATAATACCTCACCCACGGAGAGCGCCGACGCCGCTTCGCTCTTCCAGGCTGCCGTGACCGATTTCACGCCGGCATGTTTCTGCCGCATACCGATCTCCGCCACATAAGAAGACCGAATACCCTCGGTTAAGAGGTGGTAGTCCCCCCCTGTATGCACCAGTTGTTCTAGCTTTTCCTTGAAGCCCCTCGCATTCGCGTCCTCGGGCAGGAACACCATTCCCGGCTTCGTGCAGAATTGTCCGGCACCCAGCGTGAAGGAGCCGTGCAGACCGGCTGCAATGTCTGCGCCGCGCTCTCCGAGCGCCCCGGGCAGCACAAACACCGGGTTCGTACTGCTCATTTCGGCGAAGAGGGGAATCGGTTCTGGCCGCGAAGCAGCCAAATCCATCAGCGCCCTCCCTGCTCGACGCGAGCCCGTAAAACCTACCGCCTTGACTCGAGCATGCTTGACCAGAGCTGTCCCGATCTGTGTGCCGCTGTCGAAGAGCAACGAGAAGACGCCTTCGGGCAAGCCGCAGTCGCGCACCGCATCACGAATCGCCCGTCCCGCCAGTTCACTTGTCCCGGGATGTGCGGGATGAGCCTTAACAATCACAGGGTTGCCGCCAGCCAGAGCTGAGCTGGTGTCCCCGCCGGCTACGGAAAACGCCAGCGGAAAGTTGCTGGCGCCGAAGACTGCCACCGGGCCGAGCGGGCGCAACATAGAGCGAATATCGGGCCTGGGTAATGGTTTACGGTCTGGCTGAGCGCGGTCAATTCGCGCCCCGACCCAGGAACCTTCTTCCACGACTTCGGCAAACAATCGCAATTGGCCGCATGTGCGCGCGGTCTCTCCCTGCAGACGAGCCTTGGGCAAAGCGGTTTCCTGGTTGGCGCGTTCGATTAACTGCCCCGCGATGGATTCTATATTCCCAGCAATCCTGCGAAGGAAAGCTCCCTTTTCTCGTCCGGATACGCGTCCATAGACAGCGAAGCTCTGGAACGCATGTTCCGCCGCCCCATCCAGTTCCTCCCGACTGGCCGTGTAGAAGCCAGGCTGCAGGGTTTCTCCTGTGGCCGGGTTTACACCGTAGAACTCGTCCTTCCCTGCCGCACCTTGGCGAAAACCGATTAAGGATCGCCCTGTCAATTCGGCCATCTGACAGCCTTCCTTTCTCCAGCCAGTTGTCGTCAAATGTTCACGCTTCCCCTTATGTCAACGGCTGTCCGCAACTATCCCCGCGGTGAGCGCTTCACCCCTCTTATCAAGACTATGGCTCCGAACCCCATTTATCAGCAAGGTTAGCCCAGCTTTCCACGCGTACCGGAAAAATTGGAGGACGCACGGACTCTGTATTCCAGTTGAACAAGAATTGCGTGGCCGGACCACACACTCGGCCCTGACACGGGCCCATGCCACAGCGTGTCTGCAACTTAGCCGCTCGCCATGCCGAATAGGACTGCAGCCTGGAAAAGGAGACATCTTCGCAACGGCACACCAGCGTGTCGGAAAAGGCCAGCCGCCGCAGCTCCTCTCGTAGCCGAAACGCATCTTCCAAGGCAGACACCATCCTCATTTCCCTTTTTCGTTCGCGCAAGAGAAGGCGTGCTTCCTCCGTGCGCTCGCCCGCGGCTAACCCGGCAATCTGGCCCTCGATCAGGGCTAGTTCCACGCCCCCGACTCCAGTCGGCTCACCCGCGCAAAATACTCCGGTAATGCTCGTCTGTTGCAAATCGTCGACCTGTACGCAACCTCGTTCGATACGGCAGCCGATCAGTGACGCGAGCTCCGTATTCGGTACGAGATGGAAACCGCAGGCGAGATATTCGCATCGAATGCTCTCGACTCTCCCCTGGCGCCAGATGCTCACGCTTTCGACTCTGTCCGTGCCCTGAGCCTCCACCGGCCAGCTGCTGGTTGAAAATGGAATGCGGGCGAGCTCCATCTTCAGCCGTAAAGCCTGCCCAATCTTGACTCGGTGGCCGGAGAGCGCCACAGCGAAACGTGCCAAACTGCGCCACGAAGCTTGCTCCGAAATTAGCGGAATCTGAGCTCCCCTCTTCAGCAAGTAAGCGGAAACGGCTATCAGCAGAGGTCCACTACCGGCGACCACCACGCGTTTTCCCTTTATGGGCAGGCCGTTCTTCACCATTGCCTGAAGGCCGCCCGCGCCCATCACATTGGGCAAAGTCCACCCTGGAAATGGCAGGAATCTTTCCCGCGCTCCGGTTGCAATGATCAGCTTGCCGTACCCAAGTTCCGATACCCCGAGGGGTGTCTCGGCCAGCAGCACGCCGCGTTCGAGTTGATCGAAGACGCGGGTTCCGCGAAGAACGTCGGCCGCGGAACGTTCGAATGCCTCGAACCAGCTTGCCGCCTCGGCAACCGCGGCTCCTGCGGAACCAGTTCTCCAGATCTGCCCACCAGGATGAAAGTTGTCATCGACCACGCCAACGCGCAGACCGCATTTTGCAGCCGAAATTGCCGCGGCCATGCCAGCCGGTCCGGCACCAACCACCAGAACGTCAAAGTCACGCCTGCCGCCGCTAGACATCTGTCCTGACATCCATGCCCGGTTCGCACAGTATTTGACAACTCCGACAATGCAGTGTGCCGTTGATGATGACGCGACATTCGAAACAAATACCCATCCCGCATAGAGGTCCGCGTGGCGCACCACGGACCGACGTTCGACACGGCTGTCCGGCCAGCACTGTGGCATTAGCGACCGTTGTACCGCGTTGTACTTCCAGCGTCACGCCGTTGATCGTCAACAGCACGCGGTCAGACATGAACGCGCTCTCTTGCTGCCCTGGATGGAAGATACGGCTCGATATCGATTTCCGGTTTTGTACCCGTCAGACAATCGGCCAGAAGACGCCCGGTACCGAGCGATGTGGTAATACCGAGCCCCTCGTGTCCAGCCGCCAACCACACCGACGTGTCCAGCGGCCAGGGCCCGATCAGAGGAAGCTTGTCCGGCGTCGCTGCGCGAAATCCCGTCCAGGAGCGCACCATCAGCATCTGCCCGAGACCTGGCATGTATTGGTGAGCACGCCGCAACATGCGTAACAAGATATGGTGGTCAACCTCGCTATGCTCGGCACCGTACTGCCGTGAAGATCCAATCAGAAGCTGACCGGTGCGTCGAGGCTGAACGTTGAAAGCAACCGAGTCAGCGGTGAGCGAATGCGCACTCTTCAGGTAACCGAGTTCGACGAGTTGGCGCCGCGCGAAGCCAGGATAGCGATCGGTGATGACCAGGTGCCCCTTGCGTTTTCTGATCGGAAGACCCGGAGTGAGCTCAGGGGCAGACGTGCCAGCCGCATTCACCAGGATATCAGCTCGAATCTCCGCACCAGCGAGCGCCAGGTAACCCTCACCCATGCGCGTTACAGGGCAACCGAGGCGAACCCTTGCACCGTGCTGCTGTGCGCGTTCAATCAGAAAACGAGCCGCACAAGGCGGATATAAGACTCCATCTTCAGGAACCAGCAACCCGCCCACCAAGCCCTGGCGCAAATTAGGCTCCCGATTGCGTAATACGCAGGCATCGAGAACTTCCGTGGGTACGCCCCGTTCAGCATAGAGCCGCTGTTTCCGATGCACTTCTTCGATTTCTTCGTCGTCGGCGGCCACCCAGATGGTTCCACACTGGTCGTACTCTACATCATCGGGCAACTCAGGCCTCAGTTCCTGCCATAGCCGTTGCGAGTAACGAGTGATCGAGAATTGCGCTTCCGAATCGTCCATCACGACGATGTGACCCATGCCCGCGGCGGTCGCTCCCGCTGCGATCATCTCCGCATCGACCACGATTACTTTCAGCCCACGTCGGGCACACTCATAGGCGCAAGCAGCACCGACAACTCCCGCCCCGACGATCGCCACATCGCAGCCGATCGAGCTCATACTCGGATTCCCATACACAGAGGATCTCGCGGATCGAGTACCAAGTCCGCTTCCCCGTTCACAAACGCCGACCCTTTAATGCTCGGGTACACCTTTCCATCGCGAACCGAAATCCAACCCTCAAACACGCTGCCCACGACGCTTTCCTGTTTCCACACCTGCCCTTCATAAATCTTTCTCTCGGCATAGAGGCAGGCGAGTTTTGCACTCGTGCCAGTTCCGCAGGGAGAACGGTCGTACGCTTTGCCTGGACAGAGCACAAAGTTCTTGCTGTCCACCCCTGGCGTGTGAGAGGGGGTATAGAGTTCGATGTGATCGATCTCCTGGCCATGCTCACCCGTGATTCCCCGCGCGACCAGCGCCTTACGGATCGACCACGTGAATCTGGTCAGTTCATCGACGTTCCCGAGCGACAGTTCGAATGGATGCTCATGAACCAGGAAAAACCAGTTTCCGCCCCAGGCGACATCGCCCTGAACTCGCCCGTATCCGGGCACATCCACCCAAACTCCGGCCAGATGACGATAACTTGCCACATTGTGCACAGTCACTTCACCGGAGTCGTGCAGCACAGCTTTCACAATACCCACGGGAGTTTCGATT
>JBPYDQ010000527.1:0-2991 GCA_051986135.1 Terriglobales bacterium
AATTCTAAACAGATATTCGCCCGTAATAGCTCGGAATATATCCAGTTCGACGAGCCGGAGACCGTGATCAACGCCATCGGCGAAGTGTATGACCAAACAAGAAGGCCCTAGCTGCGCACCACGGTACCAAGAGACCAACCTTCACTTGTTCGTATCGTCGGCAACGCTTTCTTGCGCCCCAGCCCCGCGGGACGCGTTCAGACAAGCGAGCGGATAGGGCGTTTCTCGTCAACTTGACATGACGCGGACTTCACGAGAGCAATCTCCCAGCGTCGAAATAATATAGCGTGCCCAGCCAGCACGCATAGCTGTCGTAACAGCCCATTTCACTCCCGATCTCGAAACGGCCCGCCGACCCGGGATTACAAACGCGATAGCGATTTCACGCCAGCCGACTAAGAGCAATTGTGTGAGAAAACAGAATTTTTGATTCTATTTCTGAAATGCGACGATGACGGTTACCGATGCGCTCGTGTGATCTAAATGTCCCTACGCCTAATGACAAGCGCGAGGACTGTTCTTTGAGGCTTTTCAATTAATGGTCGAGACGGATCTGGGTATGAACTGGCCTGTTACTCCTCGCGTTGAATTCCAGCTAGCGAACGAAGTGCTGGTTCACTACTGCTTGATGCGCGCATCCAATGCTCGCGCAATCACATCTATCGTTGGATGAAGATCGGGCTATTTGCCATCAATTTTGGGACCTGCGGAAACCCTCAATCCGCAATCAAAGTCGCACAGGCCGCCGAAACTGCTGGCTTCGAATCGGTTTGGACCGGCGAGCACATTGTTCTCCCGGATCCCGCGATTCCTGCCTTTCCCCTAGCCACTGAGACACCGATGCTCGACACCACCGTAGCCCTGACCTGGGTCGCCGCTCATACGAAGCGCCTGCGCCTGGCCAGTGGCATCATTCTTGTGCCGTTACGCAATCCAGCGGTTCTCGCCAAGGAGTTGGCTAGCATTGACGCGATTTCCGCAGGCCGCCTCATCATCGGTGTAGGCGCGGGATGGCTGGAACCGGAATTCCGTGCCCTTGGCGTTCCGATGGAGCGGCGCGGCGAACACATGGACGACGCTCTGCGCGCCATGCGCGCGCTTTGGACGATGGAGCATCCTGAGCATCATGGCCCCTTTGCTTCGTTCAGCAAAGTGGCGGCCTACCCGCGTCCAGTCCAGCGCCCCATGCCGCCGATCGTGATCGGAGGAGAGAGCCCGGCTGCCCTGCGGCGCGCTGTCACCATGGGCAATGGCTGGTACGGTTTTGCGCTCACAGTGGAGCAGGTGAAAAAGCACATCGCGAGTCTGAAGCGCGAAGCAGAGCAGCATTCACGCCCTGCCGAACTGAACGATCTGGAAATTACGGTGACTCCGGTCGGTCGCTTCGATGAGCGCAGCCTTGAGGCATATGCAGCCGCGGGAGTCCATCGGCTTGTCGTCCTTCCCAAGCTGCATGCGAACCATGCCGAGCGCCACAAACCAGAAACGCTCGACGAAATCCTGCGCAATATTGAGACGGTAAGTACGATTGTCGGAAAAACCATAAGGAGATAAATCATGGGCAAGGTTAGAGTGGCTTCTTTCTCGGTTTCGATTGACGGGTACGGCGGGGGGCCACGACAGGGTGTGCAGAATCCTTTGGGCGTGCGCGGGTTGGAGCTGCACAACTGGTTTTTTCCGACCAACGCCTTCAAGCAGATGACTGGCAAGAACGGGGGAACCACCGGCGTCGACAACGATATGGCTGCGCGGTCATTGGAAAACGTCGGCGCCTGGATTCTTGGCCGAAACATGTTTGGACCGGTTCGAGGTCCTTGGCCGGACGATTCATGGAAAGGGTGGTGGGGCGAGGAGCCTCCGTATCACACGCCGGTGTTTGTGCTGACGCATCATGCGCGCGCACCGCTTGAGATGAACGGAGGCACGACGTTCTACTTCGTCACCGATGGAGTCGAGTCGGCGCTGAAGCAGGCAAAAGAAGCTGCGAATAGTAAAGACGTCCGCATCGGCGGAGGCGTCGCCACAATTCGGCAGTATCTCGTTGCGGGCGCGATCGACGAAATGCACCTGGCAGTCTCACCGGTTCTGCTGGGCGAAGGCGAGAATCTGTTTGCCGATATCAATCTGCATGAGATGGGATTCAAGGTGGAGCGAACTGTGGCTGGAGAAAATGCAACTCATGTTGTTTTGAACAAAGGATAGGAGGTTAAAGGCCGTCGGTGCCCGACCGCCCGAAGCCGACCATGTCGTAATAGAAGATGCGCCGGTGCCGTGCGACCCGCCGCCATTCCAACGAGGAGAACGGTGATCTGTGCATCACGACCGCCGGAGGGCCCTCTCCGAGAACGCCCCAAGCGACCGCGTTTCCTTCGTAGTTAAAGTTAAAGCGTTCGGACACTTCCCAGTCCAAGGTCACCTCCTGTGACGGCTGGTGGCTTAGCCACAAGCGCAATAGCCAATGGGTTCGTTAGCCGACAGGATCCAGCACAACGACTGGGATTTCGCGTTGAGTCTTCTTCTGGTAATCAGCATAGGGTGGCCAGAACTTTAACGCCTTTTCCCACAGCTCGGCGCGCTCTGCACCGGTGGCGGTTCTGGCTCGTACCTTAAGCTTTTTCGTGCCAACCTGAATCTCGGCTTCGGGATTGGCGAGAACATTTCGATACCAGCCCGGATGCTCTGGCGCACCGCCCTTCGACGCAACGACAATGTAGCTGCCAGCAGTTTTGCCGTAGAACAAGGGAAATATGAATTTCTCGCCGGATTGCCTACCCGTAGTCGTCAGTAGCAGTGCAGGGACCGTCATCTCCGGGTATCCTGGCGGGGTCACGGTGAACAAGTGCCCTTCATTGCCCCCACTAGCGATGTAAAGATTGGCGTGGTCGATCATCCACTGAGCAAGATTCGGTGCGAGCTTCGCTTCTGCCATCGTCTGGATCTCCTTTTCGGTGTGTCCGAGTGAACTCCTTCGCTGCCTGAGGGACGGCCGAT